>JAGNMH010000489.1 GCA_017991275.1 Acidobacteriota bacterium | reverse complement strand
CACGGCTTCAAAGAAATTGATACCTGAACGCAGACGGTATCCTTCGTAGCTGCCAAAGAAAAAGAGCTTGTCTTTGACTATTGCTCCGCCCAACGATGCGCCGAATTGATTCAACCGCAGCGGCGATTTCGTGCCACGATCAAACCAATTGCGCGAATCAAGCTTGTCGTTTCTCAGGTATTCAAAAACAGAACCGTGATATTCATTGCCACCCGATTTGGTGACTACGCTGACTTGGCCGCCCGTGCCGGTTCCGTACTCAGCCGGATAACTGTTTGAATCAACACGAAATTCCTGCACGTTTTCTAGCGAAGCCTGAAGGCGGAAGGGCGAAGGAATCTCACCATTCAGATTGCCGGGTGAAGCGTCAATGATGGCCGAACCTTCCACACCATCGTAACGAATCGCGTTTTGCTGGACGGCTCGACCTGAAAATCGTATGTCGCCGAACGTGCCGGAACCGCTATTCAGCGCGCCTGGCGCCTGTAAATAAAGCTGCGACAATTGACGGCCATTCAAAGGCAAACCGCCGACTTCGCGCTGGTTGACGTTTGCACCCATTCGCGCTGAACTTGAATCCAGCGCAACGTCGTCGCCACCCACAATGTTGACCGTTTCAGACGCGCCAACAGGTTTTAACTCAACTCCCAGGTTAAGCTCCTGTCCGACGACCAACTCGACGTTGGTGTAATCGGTTTTGGCAAAACTGGCTGAAGAAATCGAAACCGAATAAGAAGATGGCTTCAAATTTGTGACGGCAAAGCTACCATCTTGATTTGAAGTCGCTGTACGCACATCACCGGTGCGCTCATTTTTGACAGTGACCGTTGCACCGGGAATAACTGCGCCGGTTTGATCTTTGACAATGCCGGAAATTCGCGCTTCTGACTGGCCGAAGGCAAGAATTGTCAGCGCAAACATGACGACGGACAAACTGCGAAAAAGGCCGGGCAATTTGAAATTCTGTGACCTCATTTAAATCTCTCCTGTTAATTCCGAGAAGACAAAAGCTTTTGGAGTTTAAGGCTGAATCAGCCCGCACGTTAAAAGCCTGCCAATAATCGAAATGGTTTGAGATCAAGTAATGTTTTGGAAACGATGATGTGGCACGCTGCTAGAACCAGGACAGGATTTAGTCGGCTTGCAGGCATTGTGGTGAACCCACACCATCATTTCCAAAACACTACCTTGAACCCGTTATCTACTTTTATGATTTGATTGCGGTAGACGAGGACTCTATCAATCAGCAGTTAAGTCAAGGTAAGGTGACTGTTAAATCAAGCTAAAGACGAGATCAAATCAGAGTAAAGTCTGAATCGGACGAGCGGATTGATCGGGCAATGCATAGGTTCGCGTTGCTGTGACCACACTCATTAACCGCCGCCATTCGCGTTCAGAAAGAGCTTCGCCTTTTTCAAGGCAAAAGTCTGAGCAATAAACCTTTCTATCTCTACCAATCATTCCGTTATCAGTTTCAATTCCATCAGTGCAGTATGCGCACTCATTTAATATCCGTCTTGACATAACCCCTCCTGGCAATTGCCAATCATTGTATGGCAACTTTATTTGTGCATCGGCGACTGACCTCATTGGCCAGCCGCCACCGCATAATGCTGCTTATAACGGTCTGCCATCTTGGTCACTTCGACCAGCACCAGCACATCAGCCGTGCCAAACTCTGCGTCATAGGCCGGAGCGCCGCAGATAACTGCACCGGTTCGCAAATAACCTTTCAGAATAGGCGAAAGTTTCTTAATTGCCAGACGCGCATCAATCTCTGGCTCGGCTTCTTCTCCAACAGCCATACGGCAACTGCCCAACGGATAAACGCTGTATTCTTTCGCCGCCAAGTGTTTAGCTCGCAAATACGAATAAACCTGCTGAACTTCGCTTGTGTCCGTAAGATGAAGACTGCCGCAACCAAACAGATGAGTAATTCTGCGCTCAACGGCATAACGAACAATCGCACTCCACAGCAGGTTGATCGTCGCAAAAGAGCGATGCGATTCGGCAATACACGAACGGCCAAGTTCCAGAAGTTCGCCGCCTTTAGCTTTTACTGAGCTTTTCAGGTTTTCCAGATCGAACTCGTTTTCTGAATAGAAGCCGATGTTTTTGTCTGCGACTTTCTGTTGTAGCAACCGGTAAGTGCCGACAATTTCGCCAAGCTCCAAGTCCTTAACGATTAAGTGATCGCAATAGACATCATAAGCGTCGGTGTCGTAGCCACGTTCGTAGGAAGAGCGCAATCCCTCTTGCAATTCAAGGTTGAAGACCTCGAAGCGCAGCTTCATTGCCGCATCAAGCTCAGTCATTGTCCTGGCCAGCCTTACTTCCAGCTTGCCTGTGCGAATCGGGTGAATTTGTTGGGTTTGAATTGTTGCGAGCATAAATTTGATATGAATCTGACCATTTGCTGAACAATTCGGCCAGCATCTGAACCGACCTTTTGCTCCTATTTTCTGTTCCCCATCTAAAGGCCAAAACTTAGACTGGCCGAATTGTTCGGACAAAAGATAGCCATCAAATGTTCAACCAAAGTTATATGAGTGTTAGTTGTCAGTTAGATTTTGAATTCAAAGATTTTAGACAGGCTTAATTACTCCCTTACGGAGAATTGAGATGTTTCGAGTACCCTGCAAAGCAATTAGCTGCCTAGTCCTGTGTCTTACAAAAGGCTACCGGTTTCCCAATCGGTAGCCTTTCTTTTATTTCAGCGGATTAAATTTAGGGCTTTTCATCCTGTCCACAGTCTGTACAATACCGATTCACTTAAGTTGAATCTGACTTTCAATAACTTTAAGTCTATAAACTGAGAACTCGATCTACTCTTATGTCCACTGTCACATTGCACAAAATAGAGAAACTGCCCAAGCCAAGCGCCAAACCTCCCCGTTTATTGCTGGTTGGAAATCCGAATGTTGGAAAATCAGTTATCTTTGGTTACCTGACCGGAAAGTACGTCACTGTTTCAAACTACCCAGGGACGACTGTCGAAATTTCACGCGGCAAGATGAAATATGGTGGTCAGGAATGGGAAGTGGTGGATACGCCCGGCGTCAATTCGCTGGCTCCGCAATCCGATGATGAGCGAGTGACACGCGATATGTTGCTGGAATCGGAACCGGACGTAATCGTTCAGGTTGCTGATGCCAAAAACCTTAGGCGGACTTTGCTGATAACTTCGCAACTGGCTGAAATGAAAATCCCCATGGTGCTGGTGCTGAATATGATGGACGAAGCCAGGCACCGCGGAATCGAAATTGACGCCAAAGCCATAAGCGAATTGTTCGGCATACCAGTTGTCACCGCAGTCGCCATCGAAGGCGAAGGGCTTTATTCAATTTTCAAATCAATCGTTCACGCCAAAATACCCAACGATCCGCTCGAAGCCCAGCGAAACCGTCTTCTAGGCAACGAAGAATTCCTCCAAGCCTTGAAGCCGAAAACGGCAGGCAAACTGCCCCTGCAAATGACGATTGAATGGCTGCAAACCCAGGATTCAAGTTTTCGCCGTGGGGTCGAATCCTGGTTGGGTCAAATTGCCGAAGGCGAAATTCCTAACGATGCCGGGACGCGAATGAAAATCAGAAGCTGCGCCGCCCGGCTGGAGGAAATGCGGAATGTTTTTCTGGAACGATCGGTCAGCCAGTACAAAAAAGTTTTGCCTAGCGTCTTCCGTGAAACTAACGGTGCTGACTTAAAGGTAGGATTGGTTTGTCTTCTTGTCGGGTTGCTGTTTTTTGTTTACACGGAACTTGGTCGGTTGTTTGGATTGCCCACCCCTTATAGCTGGCTGCATTCGCTGATGGATCGCAGCATCATCCCAGCGACCTTGGCATTTTTTCAAAACATACACCTTGGCTGGTTTGGTTCGCTGCTTTTTGGAAAGCTGGCTGACGACGGCAGCACTTACGAAACAGGTTTGCTTTATCCGGCAATCACCCAGTTTCTGGTTTTGATTGCACCAATCATGTTTCCGCTGGCGTTTGTGCTCAGGCGGTCGGAACGCTTTGCCGAAAGGCTGGGACATTGGACGCGCGATTGGCGAACTGGCGCTCCGATGATGGTTATCATACTGCTGCTGATGTATGAATTCGTAGGCGTCATCGGGGCAGGCACTTTGGTTGATGCGTTGGAAAACAACGTCTTCAATGTGTTGCTCACTCCAAATTTGCAGGCATTGATTCCGCAAGGAATTTTTTACGATTTTTTTGTCGGCAAATACGGTCTAATTTCCGTCGGGCTGACTTATGCGCTGGCGATTGTTTTGCCGATCGTCATGACCTTCTTCATCGCTTTCGGCCTGTTGGAAGACAGCGGCTATTTGCCCAGACTGGCAATTCTGTCAGACAGACTTTTCCGCGTGATGGGTTTGAATGGTAAGGCAGTCTTGCCGATGGTGCTGGGGCTGGGTTGCGACACGATGGCAACGATGACGACTCGTATTTTGGAAACGAAGAAGGAGCGGTTGATTGCTACATTGTTGCTGGCGCTTGGAGTTCCTTGCTCTGCCCAACTCGGAGTAATTCTGGCCATCAGCGGCTCACTCAGTCCGTGGGCGATGCTGACAGTTTTTGGAGTTGTAGCTTCGCAGATGTTTCTGATCGGTTATCTGTCGTCAAAACTTATCAAAGGCAAGCGAGGTGATTTCATCTTTGAAATCCCGCCGATCCGTGTGCCAGTTTTCAAAAACATCTGGACGAAAACTCGCCATCGAATGACCTGGTATCTGAAAGAGGCCTTGCCGTTGTTTCTGCTCGGTACACTGATTCTGTTCATACTTGACCGCGTAAAAGTGCCTACGCCGTGGGGAAATCTGAGCGGGCTGGATATGATTAATAACTCGCTGGCTCCGCTGGTAACCGGGGTGCTTGAGCTGCCCAGACAAACGGCTCAAGTTCTGGTTCTTGGCTTTCTGCGCCGGGATTACGGAGCCGCTGGCTTGTTCGATATGGTTGGACAAGGCCTGATGTCTCCGGTTCAAGTCGTCGTTTCGCTGATTGTGTTGACGC
>JAGNMH010000487.1 GCA_017991275.1 Acidobacteriota bacterium | reverse complement strand
CCAGCTTCGTTTGATAGGATTGCCCAAACCAATGGAATTGATGTGCGCGGCGTCACGAATCCAGAACTGGCGAAACATAAACACGTCGTTGCCACGCGCAACCGAAGCGCGAAACTCGCGCTGGGCAGCGGTCAATTCTTTGGGCATCGCTTCAGGCTTTTTCCAACTGTCGAACAAACGAAAGACCGGATCGCGGTCGTTGTTGGCCAGCACGTGAACCTTGCCCTCGGCCATCGCTCGCGGCCCTAAACCAATCGGGCCGCCAGCTTCGACCAGACTGCCGCCCCATCGGTCAAAGCTTTGAGCAACGTAAACCTGATTTTCAAAGGCGATGATTTCCCGCATCTCGTCGTGCGGAAGTTGGCCTTGTCGTCCTTCTTGATGATCCCTGTAAGCGCCAAAGGCCTGCTGTTTCAAAGTCAGGTGGCGCGAATCGGCCATCAGGTTCATGCCGACCGGCTTGCCTGTTTCGGGATCAGTCGCCATCAACATGCCGGTTTTGATGTTAAACACATCGTCGGGCGACATGACGTATTTCAGGTTGGCAACAGGGCGCGGACGGCGAAAGACTGAAATCGTAGGGTTGACTCCTGTCAAACCATAAGTCGAATCCAGGTTGACGCCTGTCGGATCGCGCACGATTTCAATCGTAAATTCCGGCTTGATTGTTTTTCCGCCGTGATCGTGTGGCGGCCAAGCCAGGCCAACACGGAACAAGCCGCGATTGAGCAACAGCGAGTGCGAACTTTCCAACAACTGAGGCAGCTTGGGATTATTCGATCCGTCCACTGGCGCAAAGATCGGGTCTTCGCCTTTGGTCATGCGCCAGCGTTCGCGCAAGCTTTCAACCGACACGCTCATGGCATTGGCTGGCTGGTGACACGTCACGCATCCGCGCGGGTTCAACCCCAGAGATTCAAAGAACGGATGATTTTTCATCTCAATCGGGCCGGACGCATTCAGCACGCCAAGCTTGCCGTGCGAATTTTCAAAGTACATTTCGGCAGGCAGCGTTCCGCCTTGCCCGGCTTCGACCCAGTAAGTCCGCTTTTCATTCTGAGAACTAACCGAACCGCCGGACAGCCAGGTGATGCACAGCGCCGAACTGAGACCGGCGATGACAACCAGCCGCAATAGCTTTTGCCTGAATACTTGCCTGTTCATGATTTCTCCGACATCTGGCCGACATCTGGGGCGCTTAAATTGACAGTCTTGCGGCGCGCAATATACTTCGCGCCGAAATGGATACTTTTCAGAAACCACTCTCACCTTCGCGCCCATTGGAGGGCATCACAATTTTGGACTTCACCAACGCGCTGGCCGGGCCGTTTGCCACTCTGTTGCTGGCCGGTTTGGGGGCGCGCATCATCAAGATCGAAAACCCGCTGAGCGGCGATCCCTGCCGCACCAACGCGCCTTACCTCGGCGCGGAAGGCGCAAAACTCGTCCGCGAAAACGAAGACGACATTTCGATTTCGGCGCTCAATCGGCTGCGCAACAAACAAGGCATCACACTGAACCTGAAACATCCAAAAGCGAGGGAAATTTACGCCGACCTTGTGCGGCAAGCCGACATCGTCGTCGAAAACTTCAGCAACGGCGTCATGGATCGTCTGGGCATAGGTTACGAATCCACTCGCGCAATCAACCCGCGCATCATCTTTTGTTCGATCAACGGTTTCGGCAGCGGCAATGATGGCAAAGCATTGGACACCATCATTCAAGCACTGAGCGGCGTCATGCACACTTCAGGCAATGCAGGCGAGCCGCCGGTCAGAGTCGGAGTTCCGTTCGCCGATCTGGTCACTCCGCTGTACGGAGTTATTGGTGTGCTGGCGGCTCTGCAACAACGCGAACGCACAGGCGTCGGTCAGCACGTGGATGTTTCAATGCTCGGCGTCATGACTTCACTGGTTGCGGCGGAACCATTCGACCTGCTGGAACGTCTGGGCATTGAACCGCGCACAGGACAAACCATGCCGCGTCTGGCGCCTTTTGGCGTTTACACCGCCCGCGACGGCCACGCAGCCATTTGCGCGCATCTGGATACTTTTGCTCTGAGCCTGTTTCAAGCGATGGAGCGCTCCGATCTGGCAACCGACGAACGATTCAACACGCGCGACAACCGAGTCAAAAACGATAAGGAACTGGACGCGATCATCGAAGCCTGGACGAATTCGCTGACGCTGGCTGAGTTGCTGCCGCGACTGGAAGCCGCAGGCGTTCCATCAGCCGAAGTCCGCGCGCCGGGTGTCGCCATCCGCGATCCGCGCGTGCTTCAACGACAAGAAACCGTGCCGCTGACACATCCAAAATTCGGCGCGGTCGAAGAAGTTTACGGCTCCGGTGTCCCCATCCAATTTTCCGCTGCTGTCGTCGGCTTTGATCAAACTGCTCCGGCAATGGGCGATCACAACGAATTGGTTTACGCGCAAATGCTGGGATACTCCGCTGAAAAGATCGCAATGCTAAAATCCGAAGGAGTGCTTTAACTTCTATGGTTTCACTTTTGGCAAAGCAAACGCGATCACGCTGTCGGCAGTGCTGCGGTCAAAGAAATTCGAGCCAGTCGCCGTAATCAACACATACTGCTTGCCGTCGCGTCCCTGATAAGTGATCGGAGTCGCGTGTCCGCCAGCATCAATTTTCGTCACCCACAACTCTTTGCCAGTACGCGAATCGAAGGCTCGGAAACGGCTGTCGTTAGTCGCGGCGATGAAGGTCAATCCGCCAGCCGTACTGATGGGGCCGCCCATACTGAGCGCGCCGGTGTTTTTGATGCCTTTGGCTTCCAGTTCTTCGGTGATGCCCAGAGTCACCGTCCAGGCCATTTCGCCAGTGTTGACGTTGATCGCATGAAACTGCCCCCACGGAGGTTGTTGGCAAGGCCAGAAGTTGTCGGGATTCCAGAAACGTCCGAACGGGCCAAAAACACTGGTGCGCGCATAAGCCGTCCGCGAGCCTTCGGGCTGTTTGACCACGCGACCAATCTGCCCCACGTCCATCGAGTTGACGAAGATGTATTTCAGCGTTGGGTCAAAAGAAACTCCACCCCAATTTGCGCCGCCCAACGTGCCTGGAAAATTCACGATGGTTTTGTTTGGGCTGTAGGTCGTGTATGGCCCGTCGTTACTCATCCCGCCTTCCTTGTCCCAAAGCTCCAGACAGAATTTCCGGTGTTCGGGCGTGATGGTCGTGATGTCTTCGCGCTTGATGCTTTGGCGCGATAGCGGCTTGGGTTTGATTGGAAATGGCTGCGTTGGCCAACTCGCTTCGCCAGGAACTTCGCTTTTCGAAACCGCGCGCTCTTCTACGCCGAAAACCGGCGTGCCATCGCGCCTGTCCAGGAAAAATACCAATCCCATCTTTGTCACTTGAACAACGGCTGGAATCTTCTTGCCGCCTTTGGTGACATCAACCAGCGCGGGCGGAGCGGCGGGGTCGAAATCCCACAAATCGTGATGCGTGAATTGGAAATGCCAGCGCAATTTGCCGGTCGCAGCATCCAACGCAACCAGACAGTTGCCGTAAAGGTTTTTGCCTTTGCGATCCGCGCCGTAAAAATCATAAGTCGGCGAGCCAATCGGCAGATAAACCATGCCGCGTTCGGCATCCAGAGTCATAAAACCCCAGACATTCGTGCCCGAACGGTTTTTCAGGCTTTCCGGGCCGTCCCAGGTTTCGCTGCCCGGCTCGCCAGGAAGCGGCACGGTGTGGAAAGTCCAGACCAGTTTGCCCGTTCGCACGTCGAAGGCGCGCACGTCACCGCGCCCGCCAAAGCTGGGAGTTTCCTGCACGCTGGAACCAAGAATCGCCAGATCGCGGAAAATCACGGGCGGCGAATCCACGCCATAAGACAGGTTTGGAGATTCTGCGACTCCAACTCTCAGGTCTACTTCGCCATTGTCTCCAAAGGTCGAAATCCCCTGCCCGGTTTTGGCATCAAGCGCGATCAGCTTGCCGCTGTTCGTCCCGAAGACGATGCGCGATGGCGTTTTGGCGTCACCCGGCCAATACGCCACGCCGCGTGTCGAAGGCCCGCCGTCTTTAACCTGATACTTCCAAACCTCCTTGCCGGTTTCCGGCTCCAGCGCTACTACGCTGTCATAAGCCGTCGGCAAGTACATGACGTTGTTAATAACTATTGGAGTAGCCTGCGATGATCGCGGGCGTGAACGGCGAGACGATTGCGTTGCGGAGGCGGCGGCATCTCCGCGCATGTGATAAGTCCAGGCGCGCTCCAACCTGGCGACATTTTTCGTGTTGATTTGAGTCAACGGCGAATAACGCTGACCGCCTGAATCGCGGCCATAAACTGGCCAATCACCTTGCGTTGTTTGGTTGCGTTTGCCTTTTTGCCCATTGACCGTTGGCAAGGTGATGCCGATCAGAACGAACACCAGAACCGGAAAGGTAAAACGCATCATTGCTCGCATAGTTTAAGACCTCCTCAAAACGATTAGTGTAAGTATCCGCCACCGTCGCAAAGGATCATTTGTCCGGTAATCAGTTCGGCGTCATCACTGGCCAGGAAAGCAATCAGGCCAGCCAGATGTTCCGGCTTTCCGCGCTTTTTGATGGCCTGGTTGTTCATCACACGATTGAACGCGGCTTCGTCCGAATGCGCCATCGTGCCTTCTGTGGCAATCATTCCCGGAGCCACGGCGTTGACGCAGATGTTGTCGTCGCCCATTTCTTTGGCCATCACGCGAGTCATTCCCATGACCGCGCCTTTGGCTGCGACATAAGCCATTTGCCCCGGATTCGCCAGAAAGTATGTGCGCGAAGCGACGTTAATCAGCCGCCCGTGTTCGCTCTTTTTCAGCAGCGGGTAAATCGCTTTCGACACCAAAAAGTAACCCAGGTAATTAACCTGCACGAAGCGATTCACCTCATCGTAAGACAATTCATGCCACGGAGTTTTGCCTGACAGGATGCCTGCGTTGTTGACCAGAATGTCTACGCGATTGTGGCGAGCGGTAATGGCGGCAACTGCTTTGGCAATCTGCTCTTCGCTGGT
>JAGNMH010000488.1 GCA_017991275.1 Acidobacteriota bacterium | reverse complement strand
GAATCAACATTTTGAAGACCGCTTAAAAATCGTCGGCGAAAACGCCGGAATGCATGTGATGGTCAGATTGCAAACCGAACTCGGCGATGAAGAGATAGTTCGCCGAGCCGCGCAAGTTGGAGTCGGCCTGGTCAGCGCGCAGATTTACTATATGGGCGAATCGCATTCGGGCGAATTCGTATTGGGTTACGCCGGTTTGAGCGAGCGCAGAATTCAGGAAGGCGTCAGGCGTCTGGCAAAAGCTTTGCGATAAATCCGCAAGTTTCATAGAACGCCAAGAGTAGATGGCAGTCTTCATCTCAAAGGGGCAAAGGGGCAGAGGGGCAGAGTTTATATCTGGTTTGTTTTCTTTGTCCCTTTGTCCCTTTGATCCTTTGAGATGGAAAAGCTTGATGTCGAACTGTTTCCTGGATTATGAAACTTGCCGATAAATCCACAAAAGGCTTGCCTGAAAAGGCAAATTGAGTAGTATTTGCTGCGTTGTCGGCGTTCGATCCGGCAATCACATCAACTGAGCAGAATAATTCAGTCACAACGATTCAAAATTTGGCTAAACAGCCACTAGTAATAATTGCTTCCGACGGTTCGGAAGCCGCAAAAGTAAGGTTAATGAGCGTGCGAAAACAAACACCTCTCACATCGGCACTACTTGCATGATTATCATCCCAGCCATTGATTTACGTGGCGGGCGCTGCGTCCGGCTTTCGCAAGGACAGGCCTCCGCTGAAACCGTTTACTCCGAAAATCCGGTCGTGATGGCCAAACGATGGTACGACGCAGGCGCAGAGATGCTGCACATCGTCAACCTGGATGCGGCGCTGGGCAAAGACGACTCCGCAAACATCAAGGCTCTGGAACGCATTCTTTACGAAGTGAACATTCCGGTTCAATTCGGCGGAGGCGTGCGAACCAAAGAAGACGTTCACCGTTTCGACGACATGGATGTCACGCGCATCGTCATCGGCACAACGGCAATTGAAAACCCCGTGCTGCTGGAATACATCGTCGAAGAGTTCGGCGGCAGTATTGTTGTTGGTATTGACGCCCGCGACGGCATAGTTGCACTGCGCGGTTGGGAAAAGATGTCGAACATGACGGCCATTGATCTGGCGCAGAAAGTCGCCGAAAAAGGCGTCGAGCGAATCGTTTACACAGACATTTCCCGCGACGGAATGTTGACCGGCATCAACATCGAAGCCACGCGCGAAATCGCGGAGATGAGCGGATTGCACGTCACAGCCTCCGGCGGAGTTGCTTCGCTGGAAGATATTTACGCACTGAAAGAAATCGAAAAATACGGTGTTGACAGCGTCATCGTCGGCAAGGCTCTTTACGAAGGCGTCTTCACTCTGGAAGAAGCACTTGATGCCGCGATGAATGATGAAGACGAAGAGTAATCGCTACATCCGTCGCAAATAGATTTTTTACCAAAGAGGGTTAAGGCATTAATGCCTTAACCCTCTTTATATTTGAGCCGAAAGTCAATTTTGTAGAAAAGCATGTATTTTCTGACTTTCCTTGACGGCCTATTATCCCATTCCTATACTTTGTCCGCACTCATTAACCGACGTTCAATGGTGTCTGAAATCCGGGTTGCTACCTCTCAAAGTTTTATTTAGCGGCGCGGAAATTTCAGACCAGATCAACCCAAGTCAAAAACTTAAAGAAGGTTCGACTAATGGTCGAGCGACTGGCTTTTGCCGTTGCCACTTTTCCTGTCGAAAATTCGGAGGACCCTCAAATGCGCTACTTGCACAAACTACGCACACGAACTCTCGTGATTGTTTTGGCTCTGGTCACTGCCACAGGCGTGGCCAGTTTAATCCCCGGCGTCAGCACGGCTGCGCGCGGATATTCCGATCGCCTGGTTTCCGCCATCACATCGGCGGGTTCAAAGTCCACCGTCAAAGCTGGCTTTAAGGCCACCGCTCAGGACAAAAATGTCCAGCAGGGCAAGCCCGAACCGCCATCTGAAGTTTCGGTGATTGAATACAACGGCCCGAAAGCTCCAAGCCTGAACAGCGCCACTCGCGTGACGACGGCGATTCAGGGTTCTGAAATCGAACCTAACGGAACGACTGCCACGGCTACTCCGCTCATCGTCAATGAAGCCAGAGTCACTGCGCCGCTCTATCCCAATGGCGACGTGGATTTCTATTCGTTCACGGCTGCGGCGGGCGACAAAGTTTATGCGGCGGCTATGACTTCGGGATCGGCAGGCAACAGCACCGACAGCCAACTGACCTTGCTGGCTTCGGATGGCACGACCGTCATCGAATTCGACGATGATAACGGTTCGTTTGCCGCTCTTTCTTCCTCCATCGCCGGAGCTACGATTCCGTCGGCAGGAACCTATTTCATCAAGGTCAACGATTTCACCGCAGGCACGACTTCCGAACGCTCTTATGACCTGTGGTTCCGTTTGCAAAGCGGATCAGACACGCCAACTCCTGAAGTCGAAGCGAACGACACTCCGGCAACGGCCACTCCATTGCCAGCCAATGGTTGGGTCAGCGGCGCGCGCAACCCAGCCACAGCCACCGAACAGGATTGGTACAGCCTGAACCTCAACGCGGGCGACACCGTTTTTCTGAGCTTAGACTTGAACCCGGAGCGCGATGCAACTGTTTGGAACGGACGATTAGGATTCGCTCTGTTCGGCGATGCTGGAAACCAGATTCTGGTGATTGATGACGCTGGAACCGGCGACGTATCCCCAAATCCAAACATACCGTCGGAAGCTTTCTTTATGACGGTCAAAGACGCGGGGACTTACTACGCCTTCGTGGATTCAGCTTCGGCAGCCGTAGGCGGCCCGACAGCGACGTATCATTTGAGCGTCACAGTGTTGCCAGCCCCGACAGGATTAACCTGCACAACTTACACCAGCACGAACGTGCCAGTGACCATTGGGCCGGGAACCGGACTTTTCAGTTCAACCATCACCATTCCCGGCAACCCGCGCATCGAAGACATAGACGTGCAGATCACGCTCAACCACGCCTTGATGGGGGAAGTGGATGTCCATTTGCGTTCGCCAGCGGACAACGACATTGGATTGTTCACGGACATCGGAGCAGGGGCGACAGGTGGGCAGACCCAGATGGATTTGGTTTTCGACGACCAGGCTGGCATCCCTCCCGCTTTCACCGTGCTCAAGGGGCTTCAGGTTCGCCCTGAAAACAACTCCACCGCTGGAACAGCCAGCACTTCCGGCGCTTATCGTCTGTCTTCGTTTAATGGCGAAAACGCCGGTGGAACCTGGACTCTGGATATACGCGACGACACGACAGGAGCCAACGGCGGAACTCTGACAGCCTGGAGCATAAGAGTATGCACCCCACCGCCAGCGGCAACCTGCCCGGCAGGCTTCGCTCCGGTGACCGTTTTCAGCACTGACTTTGAAAGCGGAGACGCCGGCTTTACGCATTCCGGCGCTCAGGACGAATGGCAGCGCGGATTGCCTGCGACAGTGGCAACCACAACGGCCAATCCAATAGCGCCTTTCAACACCTGCAACAGCGGAGTAAATTGCTGGAAGACAGATCTGACAGGCACTTACAACGCTTCAAGCAATCAGGATTTGCTCTCTGCTCCCATCAATCTGGCCGGATACTCCGCGCCGATTGTTGTCACCTGGGCGCAGCGTCATCAGATTGAAACAGCCAACTTTGACCACATGTTCGTTGACTTCCAGCAAGTTGGCGGAGCCACTCCAAAACGGCTTTACGAATGGATTGAACCGACTCCGATCAGCGCTTCGGCTGGCACTGGCAATCCACAAGTGAATATCGGTGGCAGTTACGGCTGGGGAGTCTTTTCGCGGCGAGCCGACAGCTTAGCTGGCTTGAACAGCGAGTTGCGCTTCCATCTGGACAGCGACACCAGCGTCCAGTTCGGCGGTTTGGCGATTGATGACGTGAGCGTGACGGCGTGCCGTCCGCTTTCCGCCGACCTAAGCATTACCAAGACCGATGGAGTAGCGACAGCGACGCCGGGCGGTTCGGTGACTTATACAATCACGGCCAGCAACGCCGGTCCCGATGGAGTCACCGGAGCAACCGTTGCCGATACTTTCCCGGCCGTGCTTACCGCGACCTGGACTTGCGTTGGCGCTGGCGGAGGAACCTGCACGGCTGCTGGTTCTGGCAACATCAACGACACGGTGAATTTGCCATCAGGTGGTTCGGTCACTTACACGGTGACGGCGGCCATTTCCGCATCCGCAACCGGCACGCTTTCCAACACGGCGACGGTCAGCAGCAGCGTCGCTGACCCGAATCCAGCAAACAACAGCGCAACCGACAGCGACACGCTGACTCCACAAGCCAATTTGGGAATTACCAAAACCAACGGAGTAACTTCGGTAACGGCTGGCAATTCGGTGACGTACACCATCGTTGCTTCAAACGCCGGCCCCAGCAACGCTCCTGGTTCGACTGTGGCTGACACCTTCCCGGCGTCAATCACCGGAGTAACCTGGACTTGCGTCGGAGCAGGCGGAGGAACCTGTACGGCTGCCGGCTCTGGCAATATCAATCAAACGGTCAATTTGCCAGTCGGTGGTTCGGTCACATTCACCGCAACGGGAACGCTTTCCGCCGCCGCAACCGGCACGTTGACCAACACGGCGACTGCGGCGACTGCTGGCGGAGTGACTGACCCGACTCCAGGCAACAACTCCGCAACCGACACCGACACGATCATCAGTTGCACATTGACCTGTCCGACGAGCATCACAACCAACACCGACCCAGGCCAGTGCAGTGCAGTTGTTACGTATTCTGCCCCGACAACTTCGGGGTCTTGCGGAACGGTAACCTGCACACCGGCCTCTGGTTCAAATTTCCAGAAAGGGACGACAATTGTCACCTGCAACAGTTCAATCACTGGCTCTTGCAGCTTCTCGGTGACGGTGGTGGATAACCAAGCGCCGACGATCTCCTGTCCGACGAATCAGTCGGTCAACGGTTCCGGCCCGACGGTCGTCAACTATCCGGCGCCAACGGCCAGCGATAAC
>JAGNMH010000486.1 GCA_017991275.1 Acidobacteriota bacterium | reverse complement strand
GGCGACTGAAGCGCGTATGACCACTCCGGCTGGCGTGGTTTTCGATTCATCGGGCAATTATTACTTCGCGGACAGGGGCAACAGCCGCATTCGCAAGGTGACTGCCGGAACCAACACCATCACTACAATCGCAGGAGTCGGTTTGTCCGGTTTCAACGGAGACGGTTTGGCCGCGCTGGCTTCGCGCCTGGCAACGCCCAATTCTGTAGCCGTTGATTCTGCTGGCAATCTTTACATCGGCGACCGCGACAATGCGCGAGTTCGTCGAATCATCTTTGCTTCAGCGAATGACACAGTCGCGCCAACAATCGCCATCACAGCGCCGACAAGCGCTGCGACGTTTACCACCAACAGTTCGCCGGTGAACTTGAGCGGCACTGCGGCGGACAACGCAGGCGTTTTCCTGGTTCGTTGGAGCAACGACAGGGGTGGCAGCGGAGTCGCCGGAGGCACTAATGCCTGGACTGTTCCGAACATCGCGTTGCAGAACGGCCCGAACAATCTGACGGTTACTGCCTGGGATGTCAGTGGCAATGCCACCAGCGCCAAGTTGCTGGTTAACTTCAACGCCCAACAAATCATCACCACTCTGGCAGGTAACGGCCAGGTAGGTGGAACAGGAGACGGCGGCGCGGCTGTCGGCGCAAGGCTTTTCTTGCCGACCGGAGTTGCTGCGGATGCGGCAGGCAATCTTTATATCGCCGATTCCGTAAACAACCGCGTGCGTAAAGTCACGCCAGCCGGAGTCATTTTGCCCTTTGCTGGAAATGGAATGTTGGGATCCAGCGGAGACGGCGGTCAGGCCATTGAAGCCACATTCAATCAGCCGCAAAGCGTCGCCGTTGATTCAACTGGCAATGTTTATATCAGTGACACCAGCAATCATCGCATTCGCCGCGTTGCTACAAACGGAGTGATAACAACGGTTGCCGGAACTGGACAGGATTCGTTTGGCGGAGACGACGGCCCCGCGACTCAAGCGCAATTGAATACGCCTTTCCAGATTGCGGTTGATTCGGCTGGGAATCTCTTTATCGCCGACGCAGTAAATCGTAGAGTCCGCAAAGTAACCGTCAGCACCGGCATTATTACTACAATTGCCGGAAACGGCAGAGTTGGAAGCGGAGGCGACGGCGGTCAAGCGATCAACGCGCAATTCCTGTTACCTTACGGAGTTACAGTTGATCGCAACGGAGTCGTTTTCGTTCTTGATGCTTTCGACGGCAGAATTCGCCGCGTGGCTACAGATGGGACAATTGCGAATTACGTCGGGACGGGAAATTTCGGCTACAAAGGCGATGGTGGCCCGGCGACCATCGCTGAAATTGACCCTCAATCTTTTATCACCACAGATGCTGACAACAATCTTTACATCGCCGATCTGTTCAATCATGTCATTCGCAAAGTGACCGCAACGACTGGAATTATCACCACCGTCGTCGGAACCGGGCTGGGCGGATTCAGTGGTGACGGAGCAGCGCCGAACAACGCGCAACTCTCTTTCCCGAACGATGTGGCTTTTGATTCGGCTGGCAATATGTACATAGCCGATTTCAACAATCAGCGCATTCGCAAGGTTATCAACGCCGGCACATTGAAATCCGTTGCCAGCGTTTCAGCCGCCAGTTTCCTGGGCGATGTCCTGGCCAGCGATTTAATAGCAGCCGCATTTGGTCAGAATCTGGCAACCGGCGTTCAGGTTGGTGGAAGTGTTCCGTTACCGACGACGCTCAACAACACATCCGTCAGAGTCCGCGACGCTTCCGGGATCGAGCGTCTGGCTCCGTTGTTCTTTGTGGCTCCGTCGCAGGTCAACTTCCAGATTCCGCCCGGCACTTCGAACGGAGCAGCGACAGTGACCATCACCGGAGGCGACGGCACGACTTCAACCGGAGTTGTTCAGATTGCCAGTGTGGCTCCTGGGCTTTTCTCTGCAAACTCAGACGGGCAGGGAGTTGCGGCGGCAGTCGTCTTACGTGCTCGCGCCAATGGCGAACAGGTTTTCGAACCCGTTTCGCGATTTGACACCGCTACCGGCAAGTCTGTCGCTGTGCCAATTGACCTTGGGCCAGACACCGACCAGGTTTTCCTGATTGCTTATGGCACGGGAGAGAGGTTTCGCAGTTCATTGGCTGCCGCGTCTGCCAGTGTCGGCGGAGCCAATGCCGAACTGCTTTACTTGGGAAATCAAGGCGGATTTGTCGGTCTGGATCAGGCGAATATACGCCTGAGTCGCACGTTGATTGGCAAGGGCGATGTCGAGGTCAAGCTAACCGTTGATGGAAAAGCGTCGAACACGGTACGAATCAACATCAAGTAAAGCAGGCAATTACGAAATCTTCAGAGTTCGCGTTTCAGTGTGGCAGCGGACACTATAAACACGCTGAAGCGTGAACTCTGAACTTGAAACCTTTCAATGGGTCAATGGCTTGCAATCAGTAACTCTTAAAGTACAATGTCGCCTCGGTCGCCCAGGCCGAGACACATCATCAACATTTTATCACCCGAATTTTCGAGGAAGGAGACAGCGATAATGGCAGTTTACGTCATTTGCGAACCGTGCATCGGCACGAAAGATACGGCTTGCGTGGAGGTTTGCCCGGTGGATTGCATCCACCCACGTAAGGATGAAGCGGAATTTGAAGCGGCGACTCAGCTCTACATTCATCCAGATGAGTGCATTGATTGTGGCGCTTGTCAGCCAGCCTGTCCGGTTGAAGCGATTTTCCGCGATGAAGACGTTCCTGAACAATGGCAGAACTACATTGAAGTGAATGCTAACTACTTCAAGTAATAGAAACTGAGGTTTGTTTTGGCTGGTGCGTCCAGCGAGGTTTTTGGTCTGACGCAATCTGCTAAAGCTGTATTTCAAATTGAACCCTTACGCCCGGCATCGTCTGTCTCAGATTTGCCGGGCGTTTTTGTGTCTGCCGCCAGTTAGGATAACCGAGTCACTTTCTGTGCAATGAGATGGAGTAATCGGTTGCGTCTTCGCTGATCGCGTGCGTATAATCCGCGCCAACTTGTTAGCGGGATTACCACTTGTTCATATTTATCGGTTCGGTATAAGGCCGATCACAAAGCAAAAGTTTCTGAGAAGAGAATTCAGGAAGTTCTTTTTGATTTTTAGTTCAGGCGTTTTTTGCGCGAAGAGGAGCTGCCTATATGCAGAGCGAATTATCATCGCTCGAAGCAGTGTATCTGGTCTGGCTTTCTGGAGCCGGGTGTAATGGCGGATGTACGATGGCAATGCTCGGCGCGTCGGAACCCGGCATTGAAGATTTGATTCTAGGCAATGTCCCCGACGCGCCGCGTGTGGTTCTTGTGCATCCTGAACTGGCCATGGAAAACGGTGATGCGTTCAGAGCCAGTCTTGAACGCGCCGCTGCCGGTCAGCTATCGCCTTACGTGCTGGTGCTGGAGGGCGCGATTGCCAATGAAAAACTGGCTGGCGAAGGCAGTTTTTCCCGGTTGGGAACTTCGGCAGATGGACGAGCGATTACTACAGCTGACTGGATTGATCGGCTGGCTCCTCAAGCTGAAGCCGTTATGGCCATCGGAAGCTGCGCAGCCTGGGGCGGCGTCATGGCTGCGGATGGAAATCCGATTGGCGCCCGTGGACTGGAAGATTATTTGGGCCGCGATTTCAAAAGTCGCGGTGGTCTGCCGATTATCAACATTCCCGGTTGCGCCCCAACCGGCGAAGGTTTTATTGAAACTCTGACTTATGTCTTTCTTCATCTGGCTCAACTGGTGCCCCTGGACCTGGATGAGGAACGCCGACCTCGCTGGCTATTTGGCCACGAGGCTTATCCGTTGCCACCACGAGTCGAATATCCTCCAGCAGCCGGTTTCGATCTATCGAATCGTCCGGCAGTCAAATGTCCAGTGCCTGTCACTGGCTGGCTGCGCGGGTTTGGCGGATGTGCTCGCGTGGGAGGAAGCTGTATAGGCTGTACCGAGCGTGATTTTGTGGATCAGTACATGACGCTCGCCCGGCCTGATCCAGTTTTTTAACCGGCGAATTAGAGACCGGTATTTTTCTGATAGGCATCATTGAGAATCGCCCCTGTATTTATTTAAGCCCTGCTTTTGAATGGATGTTCACAATGATCCGATGATGCCACGGCGTTCTAAAACGGCACTTTTGATTGAGCGCGCCTACCCTCACAGGCTCCCAAGCGTTCATAAATTATATTTGTCAGCGATTGAGTGTCAGTGCCCGACCCCCAATGGTAGGGAATTGATTGCTCAGCCGGAGCCTTTTTCCATCTGTGACTTTTAGAAGTCTGCCAATTGAATTCGACACCTACGGTCGGGCACATCTGCGCGACGAAGATGCCGTTGCGCCATTTAGCGTAGCCAACGATCAGCGCATTCAGCGCGCGCTGAACCGCGAAAAGGCGCTGGATAAGCTGGCCGACAACAAACACGTTTGGAGCTTCAATGTTTCGCCGGTGACTCGTGTTGCCGGCAATATGGCTGTTCATGCGGTGATTGATTTTGAACAGCGCCGAGTGCTGGATGCTCAGATCGAAAACGCGCAATTCTGTGGTTATGAATTGATTGCCAAAGGTCGCGAACCATCCGACGCCATTCATATTGCCAGTCGCGCGCGCGGAACCTCCAGCGTAGCCCATACGGTTTCGGCTGCCATGGCGTTGGAGATGGCTTGTGGATCAACGCCGCCACCACTGGCAATCATTGCTCGAAACCTCGGTGCCAGCGGCGAAGTCATCAGCGAAAGTTCTCATCACTTGTTTGTGTTGGCTGGGCCGGATTATTCCGAAGCCGCGATCAGTCGCACCAGCCTGCCGTTGTGGGGCAAAGCCCAAAAAACTCCCGCTCCAGGCGTGGAAGTTCATGGGCTGGACACAATTGCCGAAGTTATGCGCGGACTGAATCCGCTGAGCGGTCATCTGTACCTGGAATCTTTGCAAATGATCAGGCTGGCGCGCGAAGTGGTGACATTGATGCTGGGCAAATACCCTCATCCTTCGGCTGTGGTTCCCGGTGGGATTGGCGTCGAAGCGAACAAAGAATC
>JAGNMH010000485.1 GCA_017991275.1 Acidobacteriota bacterium | reverse complement strand
GCTGGCTGTTGGAATAGGTTCCGGCTCGCAATTGCTGCAACCGTTGGCGATTGCGGTGATTGGCGGTGTGACGATTTCGATGGTTTTGTCACTGCTGGTAACGCCAGTAATCTTTTACCTGCTGCGTAGGCGTGGCCTCTAACCCAACCCTTCTGTGACCATTTTCCAGCTTGTCAGTTCGATTCCCATTTCTTCCAATCTTTCTGGCAACGATGAATCGAGCAACGCTTGACGCTCGCGATTCCCTGACAGCCCGGAGTAAGGAACTTTGTCTGCGGTGCTGGGGTGAAGCGCAATTTCAGTCAATCCGGCTGGAATGGTACGCAGGTCTTCAATCAGCGAATTCAATTCATAAGCTCCGGCTCGTTTGAAGCCAAGCATGTGGTCGTTGTGATGCAGCTTATCGCTTGAAGTCATAAGCCGAGCAATCGCCAGCGATGTGCTGAGCGCAAAAGCTCCGGCTTGACGTTTCGGCAGCCTGTTTCGTTCGCGCGGCAACCTCAATCCGGCAATCCCGTATTCACGGCAAAGCTTGACGGCGATGTGCCAGGCTGGCGGAAACGCATGCAAATGTTGATGGCTGTCAGCGTGCGAAAGGCTAAGTTTGGCGTCCAGCAATTTTTCAATTTGCGCGCGCCACTCGATTTCGACTGCGCGGCTGACGGCAAAAGGGCGCGCGATCCAACGAAGCATCAAATCGCCCAGACCGGCAAACTCACCGTCCGCGCCGATCAACACGCCAATTTTGACGGCAGAGGAAATCGGCTTCCCTTCGACAGCATTCAAGTGAATGCCTGCGCTGACTTGCGGGTTGGCTAACAAAAAGTCGGCGGCTGAATCCAGCATTTCACCGTTAGCCAGAACCGATACGTCGTTCAGCCTTTTGGCTTCTATCAACTCTTCGACAGCGTCGTTGATTTCGACGCAGCGTCCGTAATCATCTGCGTTGAAGATCAGTCTTTTCGGCATTTTCTCCTAGAATCAAGGCGCTACGGGGCGCAACTGTGGTGGTATTCTCGGTTACAAGTTGAGTGCTCAGCCGCAACGGAGTAATGCTCACTTCTTTGTTGTCAGCAAATACCTGCCATTCACCTTTGGGAATTTTCAACTCGCCCAACCTGGGGCTGGCATTAAGTATCACCAAAGCTCGGCTCCAACTGTCGTTTTGCCCCTCGTCTTCTATCAAGTAAGCAACGCAGCCCATCGGAACTGCCAGGCCTAGCTGGTCATCAAGAAATCTGACAGCGCGACGAACTTCGTCCGCGGTTTCCAGTCGGAAAAGCCTGTGCTCTCTGCGCAACGCGATCAGTCCTTTGTAGTATTCATACACGTCCCGGTGCTCCAGCTTTTCGCGCCAGCGAATCATGTTCACAGAATCGGGTTTGTCGTAACTGTTGTGATCGCCGCCCTTGGTTCGCAAAAATTCCTGACCGGCCTGGATGAACGGAATGCCTTGCGAGGTAAACAGCGCGGCTGCGGTAAGTTTGTCCATCGCCCGGCGGTCGGCGTCTGTAATTCTGGCGTCATCAGCCGTGCTGATTTTCAACCGATCCCACAAGGTGTGATTGTCGTGACATTCAACATAATTGATCGCCTCTATGGGCGAATCGCTGAAATCGTCAATCGCTCCGCGCAAACCGAGTTTGACACCGTGAACGTGATTGCCCGATTGAGAAAAACCTGTCTCTCGCGCATTGAAAACATTCCCTTTCAGCGCGTCACGGTAATGATCGTTGAAAACCGACCAACCCTGGCCGCGCTGAGTCCCTTTCCAGGTGATTTCAATCGGAGTCGAACCGCCTGCCCACGGTTCGCCGTAAATCAGCAAGTTCGGATCAATTGCTCGCAACTCTTCAGCTATTTGCCGCAAGGTTTCGCGGTCAATCAAACCCATCAAATCGAAACGGAACCCATCAATTTTGTATTCCGTCACCCAATGCTTCAGGCAATCAATGATGTACCGGCGAACCATTGGCGCTTCGGTTCGAAACTCGTTGCCTACGCCGGAACCGTTCCAATAACTACCGTCCTGTTTCAGCCTGTAGTAATAACCCGGAACCAATCCGTCGAAACTGTAAACGCGGCCAAGATCAACCGCTTCAAAAGTGTGATTGAAAACAACGTCAACAGTCACGCGAATCCCTCGGCGGTGAAGCGCGTCAACCATGCGTTTGACTTCGCTGACCCTGCGCGCGTCGAAACGTTCGCTGGCGTACCAGCCTTCGGGCGAAAAGTGATGCACTACGTCATAACCCCAACCGTATAGGTCTTGGGATTTTTGGTTATGAAACTCTCCCACCGGCAGCAATTGAACGACATTGACACCAAGTTCCACCAGATGATCCAAACCTGTCGCCACGTCCAGCCGCCCGCTCAGATGAGTTCCGCTTTCCGTCAGGCCCAGATACTTGCCTCTTCGCTGAACGCCGGAATCGGGATCAATCGTGAAATCGCGCAAGTGCATTTCGTAAATGACGGCTTCGGAAATTGGGAACGCCGGACGGTCGGCCACAGGAGTTTCGTCGTGAACAATGATTGAACGACCATCATGATTGGTGACGGCTTTGGCGTAAGGATCAAGAAGCTCACGGCTGGAGTCAAAACGTGGATCGTCGCCTGCCGCCGAGTAAGTGTAATAAACGTCAAGCTGATTGCCGATGATGGCAATTTCCCAGCAACCGTCATCAAGTTTGGTCATCGAAATACGCTTTGCCTCACCACCGGTCGGCGACTGGTAAAGATTCAAAGTCATTTCGTTGGCTGTCGGCGCCCAGACTCGAAATGTGGTTTGTTGCGGCGAATAAATCGCGCCAAGCTGTTGCGAGGAAAAAACGCCATCCGCAGCATGAGCAAGCGGAGGCGTTGTCGAATAGTTGATCGGGGCTAAACGAGCGGTCGAATTCATGTTTATGTTGTCCAGAGTTGTGAGATGAAGGTGAAACAAGCCGAAAGCCTAGTCGTAATTGCCTCGACGTTCAAGCCGGTTTTGCTCCAACTGCAAAACTAAGTCATCATGGCGTTCAGGAATTGTCCGTCCAAATTCGGTCGCAACCATTCGACTAAATTCAACGTAAACGGGAACGATCCAAACTAAAATTACCCCTTACCGACTTCCCTGATATTGAAGATATTGAAGATATTGAAGATATTGAAGCAGGAGAACTCTCAGATGAACCAAACTATTGCTTTACTAATGACACGATTGGCCTGTTCGCTGGCTGCGGCGCTAGTCCTGGTTGGCAGCAGCGCAGCTCAATCGCCGGACAAAATCATCAAGCAAGCCGTCAAAGCCATGACCAACGGCAAAGGCGAAAAGGCTCTGCGCGAAGTCAGATCGCGGCAAGCATTGGGCAAAATCACCAACTCCAAAGACGGCGCGACAGGCAATTACCAGGCTTCGGCTTCACAGCCGAACTTATTCATCGAATCTTTTGATCTGGGCGGATTGGAATTCAGTTCCGGCTACAACGGCAAATCGTCCTGGACAAGAGATTCGCGCGACGGGTTGAGAACTCTGACCGGCCAAGCCAGCAAAGATTTTCAAACCGAAGCTCGATACAGAAACTGGCGCTGGCTGGATTACAAAAAAGACAAATCGAAACTGAACTTCGTCGGTCAGACCACAATCAATGGCAAAGCCGCGAACACTCTGGCGCTGGTGACGGCCAAAAATGTGACGATCAAAATGCACTTTGACGCAACATCCAGTTTGCTGATCCGCGAAGAGATTCCGGCTGGCGACGCCGTTCGAGTCTTTGATTATTCAGACTTCAAACCCGTCGGCAGTTTGATGGAACCTTACTCAATCAAGCTTTCAATTGGCGAAATCGGCTTCGACATCAACCTGGATTCCATCAAACACAACCCGCAAATTGATCGCTTAGCTTTCGAGTTTCCCAAACTTTCCAACGAACCTTTGCCGGACATTCCGGCGCTGCTGGATGCCGTAGGCAAAAACGAAGACGCCGTTGACGACATTCTGGAAAAGTACACCTATACCCAAACCACCGTTCGCAAAGAACTGGAAAGCAATGGCCAGTTGAAGGTCAAAGAGTCTGAAACTCACGAACTGACATTTTACAAAGGCAATCGCATTCGCCGTTTGATCGCCAAAAACGACAAACCGCTTTCGCCCAACGAAGAAGCTGACGAAACCAAACGCATTGAAAAACGTGTTCGCGACATTGAAAAGAAAGAAGCCGAGAAAGCTCGCAAGGCTGAAAAACAGCGCGAAGTCGCTCAGGACAGCTCCGGCCCGCCGGACGACGAACGCGGCCAGCGTATTTCCATCGCCGATGTGCTGAAAGCTTCGAAACTGGTCAATCCTCGCCGCGAACGATTTCGTAACCGAGACGTGATCGTTTTCGATTTTGAACCGCTGCCGGGTTACAAACCAAAAAAGGATTTTGAAAAATTCTTCGGCAAGATGGCCGGAGCAATCTGGGTGGACGCAGCCGACAAGCAAGTCGCTCGCGTCGAAGCTCGACTGATTGAGTCGTATAAAGTCGGCGGCGGATTGCTGGCTTCGTTAAAAGAAGGCGCTTCGTTCGTCATGGAGCAGGAGCGAGTCAACGACGAAATCTGGCTGCCTACGCGAGCTGACATCAATCTGGGCGTCAAAGTTCTGCTGGTCAAAGGCATCAACGTCAACTCGACGGTGACTTACGGCAACTACAAACGCTTCGATGTAAATGCCGAAAAGGAAAAACTGAAAGACCCGGTTGCTCCAGTAAAACCGTAACAACTGACAAAGGCGCAAAAGTCTAAATGCCTTTTGCGCCTTTGTCCTATTCCGATTTTTCTGCCCTAGCCCAATGACGGCCATAATCCTTCGTTTGAAGCTCTGGAACTTCACCTCTGCTGGGGTCAATTACATTTAGAGTCATAGTTCCCTGTCCATCGGCATTGATTGAGACTCGTTTTATGAGTCGGTAATTGCAGCATTCCCAATTGAGAAGGTCTTTTTGTGCGTTCCAAACCGACCAACTTTTTCCTCCATCCGTTGTAACGGCGTACATCCACCCCATAAATCCAAAGGCAATCTGGTCATTCACATAC
>JAGNMH010000484.1 GCA_017991275.1 Acidobacteriota bacterium | reverse complement strand
GCCCGATCCCTTTTCCGCGCTCGGCGGTTCAGGCTCACGGTTCGATTGAAGCGGCTTTAACGACAGAGCCGGACTTGCTCAGCAGATACGCCAAACACACAGGGATGTACGTTTACCGCCGCGAGTTTTTGCTGAGCTACGCCAAACTGCCCGCGACTCCGCTGGAACAATCGGAGCTGCTGGAACAACTGCGAGCGTTGGAGCACGGTTACAAAATCAAAGTCCTGAAAGTGACGCACCGTTCGATTGGCGTAGATACGCCGGAAGATTTGGAAAGAGTCAGGCAAATCTTTCGACAGGATTCACAAGATTGACAGGGTGGAAAAACAATCCTGTCTACTTCTGAAACAATCTCAATAATTCACCTGGCTCATCCAGCAAATGATCCGGCTTCAACGCTTCCAGTTCGGTTCGCGGGAACGGCCCCCAGGCAGCGGCTACTGTCGCCACTCTGGCAGCCTTGCCGGCAACAATGTCGTGAGTGCTGTCGCCTATGTAAATGGCTTCGTGCGGCGAAGCGCCGAAATGCTCCAATGCCTTGAGTATGGGTTCGGGATGCGGTTTGTGGTTCGCAACGTCGTCGGCAGCGATAATGTGGTCGAACGGCTCAGCCATTGAAAAAAGATTCAAACCCCGCTCGACTCCAAAACGAATCTTGGACGACACAATGCCCAACCTGTAATTGCGCGCTTTCAATTCGCGAACGGCTTCGCCAACTCCCTCAAAAGCCTCGATATGTTGGTCGTGCCATCCCCAGTTGATTTCGCGATAAGTTTTCAACAGCTCAGCCGCCTTTGCCTCAAGATCGTCAATCGGAGCTACACGGTTTTCAGTTACGCACTGTTCGGCCAACTGTTTCATCGCTGCCGGTAAATGCGTGCCGAAGGTTTTTATGTAAACGGCGTCATCCATCGTGAAGCCAAAGGTTTTTTCCCAGGTCGCCCTGAACGACCGCAAAATCAGCGGAGTGGTATTGACCAGCGTCCCGTCAAAATCAAAGAGAATCACTTTTCGTCGGTTTGTGTTTTCGCCCATTGGGTTTGCTAAACTCGCTTTTCGTTGAAATCAGATTCCAGTTCAGGAGCTTACCACATGCCCATTCGAGAAATTCTGCTGCTGGGTGACCCGCAACTTTGGCGACCGTCCGAAGCCGTCACGGATGTTTGCTCAACCGAAACCAAAGAAATTATCGGCGATCTGGCCGATACGCTGGCCAACTTTCGAGCCGGCCACGGGTTTGGCAGAGCCATTGCCGCTCCGCAAATCGGCGCTCATCGCCGAGTTCTGTTCGTCAATATGCACGACGGAACATTTGGGCCGGCTCCGCTGATCAACCCGCAAATCGTTCGAGCCAGTTCTGAAATGATGGAGTTGTGGGATGACTGTTTTTCGTTTCCCGAACTTATGGTTCGCGTCAGGCGTCACGTGGAAATTGACGTAAGTTACATCAGCGAAAGCGGCGAATCGAAAATGGTTACTGCTCGCGGAGATTTGTCTGAATTGTTGCAACACGAGATTGACCACCTTGACGGCATTCTGGCCACTGACCGAGCGATTGACGAGCGCAGCTTTGCGCTGAGAAGCGAAGTGATAAAACAGAGTTGAAATTGCTTCCAAGCTCCGAAAGGAAAAAGGCCGTAGATTGCTCTGCGGCCTTTTTCTGTTTCGTTCAGTTTCAACACCGCCATTCTTAACAGCTTGGCGGGAAAACAGGAATAACGTAGCTCATCTGATTGTTGAGCGTCAGATGATGCAGGTTATGTCCTTGGTTAAAAGCTCCTGCGGAACTGGCCGCATTTGGGTTGAAGTTGATCGCGGCTCCAGTAATGCCGATTGATCCCGTTTGGCTGAACAGCCTCAACCAGCCGGTTCGGCCTGCTGGAATGAAGCTCTCAAACCTCGGCGTTGTGCGCGGGAAGTTGTTGGAGATTGAATTTCTCAACTGGCAGTTTCCGCTCACTGAAAAGCTCAGAGAGTTTTCGGCATCGTCGTAAAAAATGCCGAAAAGTGTGCTCAGCGTTGAAGCTCCAATTCCCAGATTGCCGCCAATACGATTGATAATCAGCATCGTATCGTTGCCGTCAGCGCGTGAACCGACGTTATCCAGCGCCAATGTCGCCGGAGTCCGGTTGTAACTGACACCATCGAAATTCAACGTTGCTGTCACCGAATTGCCGTCGCAGGGCGGAATGCCGCCAGCCAGGGCCGAAAATGCTTCCGCGCCAAGATTCGCAGCATGACCTGAAGAGAACTTCACGTACTCATCGCCAGTCAAGTAATTGAAATTCGTCGGACATCCGATGGAGTTCACTGCGACAGCCACCAAATATCCGGTCGTTCCTGGATCCAGGTCAGATGCCAGGAAGCTGGCCGTCTGATTCGCCGTCAAACACAGGTAACTATCCGCAATCGAACAGCCTTCGGCCACGAAAAACAGGTGGGCGAAAGCAGGCAACGTCGGATGAACGTTGGTCAGGTTGATGCGTGTGTTCTGTGTATTGCCGCTGGTCGCGCCGGACGTGTAGACGTTGTAAATCAACACGCTGCCAGTTTTTTGGTCACTGGATTCGGCTGAAGCCTGCGGGATTGCACCTGGTGATCCAGACGGGCAATTCGCCGTCAAACAAGCCTGGACGGTCAGAGGCGCGCCTCCATCAAAAGTGACCGACAGGTTTGAACACAGCGAACTTGCTGGCGGAACTTGATCGCCAATTTGCGCCTGGTAACTGACCGTAGCCGTTTGGCCTGGAGCCAGTGACGCCGCCTGGAAATTGACGGTGGTGTTGGTCACGCTGACCGTTCCGACATTGGCGATGCCGCTGTTTGCAAGTCCCACCAATCCAACTGGCAACGCCACTGTCGCATTCGCGGAAACCGGTGCATTGCCGTTATTGGTGATGGTGAAACTTCCTGTCACGACATTGCCTGGCCCGGAACAGGCCAGCGGATCAGCCACGTTGAAATTGACTCGCTCAACCGTCACGCGGAACGCACAAGTGCGCGAACCCAGGCTGCTGTTGCAATTCACAGTGGTTGTGCCCAGCGGGAAGCTGGAACCAGATGCCGGTGAACAAGTCACTGTTCCGCAGCTTCCGACGGCAGTCGGCGCGGTGTAATTCACAACGGACGAAGTTCCCGTTGTTCCAACAGTCACATCAGTTGGACAAGTCAGCGTGCAAGTCGTCACCGTCACAGTGAAGCTGCACATTGCCGTCAGATTGGCCGCATCCGTCGCCGTGCAGGTGACCGTCGTCGTGCCAACCTGGAAGGTCGAACCTGACGCCGGAACACAAGCTGCGCTTACGCCAGAGCAATTGTCACTCGGAGTCGGTGCAGGGTAATTGACCACGGTCGGCCCGGTTCCAATCGCCGATTGGTTGGCTGGGCAAGCGATGGTCGGAGCTTGATTGTCCACAACGTTGACGGTGAACGAACAGCTTGCCGTGAGGTTGGAGGCATCAGTTGCCGTGCAAGTCACCGTCGTCGTGCCTTTCTGGAAGGTTGAACCGGACGCGGGTAAACAAGCAACCGTCGCGCCTGAGCAATTGTCCATAGCGGTCGGCGTGGTGAAAGTCACCGCAGCCGAACATTGACCAACCGCAGTGTTCGCCGTGATGTTTGAGGGACAGGCCAGCGTTGGGGCCTGAGCGTCATTGACCGCCACTGTAAAGCTGCAAGTCGCGTTTGAGCCGACACCGTTCGACGCCGTGCAGTTGACGGTCGTCACGCCTTTGGCAAACGTCGAACCTGAAGCCGGGATGCAAACCACCGTTGGCGTTGGAGTTCCGCCAGCCGTTGGCGAAAACGTCACCACAGCCGTGCATTGTCCGGGATCGGTGTTTTGAGTGATGTTGGCCGGGCAAACAATCGTCGGCGAAGTGTTGGCGGTCAACACCACGTCGTTTCCGCTGCCTCCGACATAACTGATTCTGAAGAATGAACCACCAGCAGAGAACAATGCGCCTTCCGCCAATCCGTTGAATGTGCCGGTGACAGCATCCGAACCATCGTTGTTGATGATGACAAAGGTTGTTCCGCCAGTCGGCGCGAAACTGTTTGTCAGACTAAATGTCGCGCCACCTAAACTGACGGTTCCTGTGACGTTGATTTGATCGTGCCCCGTTCCGGGACCGGCATTGCTGACGGTTTCAATGCTGACCATCGAACCGCTGGCCAGCGACAAATCTCCGCTGTTGATGATTCCGGGGCTGAATCCCGGACTGACGTTTGCACCCGCCGCGCTGGTGGTCAGAGTGCCGTTGATGGTTGGCGTTCCAGAAAGCGTCTCGGCCTTGTTGACGTTGACGTTTTCAGCGTACGTCCCGGACGGAACTTTCACAGTGCCGCCCGTGCTGACCAGATTGACGGCTTCCTGAATCCGCCCTGTCGCTCCGGTTTGAGCATTGGTCGCAAGAACATCCAGAACATTGAAGCTGCCCTGGAAGCCGTAAGTGCCTCTGCCCGGAGTGGTTTCGACATCGGTGTCAGCGCCGACATCCAGCAACGGCGTCAGGTCGAAGTTCGCCGAAGCAGTCCCGGCAACGTCAGGCTGGCCGCCAGGCGCTGTCGCTGAACCGCCCGGAACCGTGTTCGGAACCTGAGCGGCATAGCCCGGTTCGGCGCTGTTGGCCGTCGTCACAACCGGCGAAGTATTGCCGAACCAGTTGGCGCTGAGATTCTTCAGATTGGTCGTGCCCGGCGCAGGCAACGAACCGCCGCTTTGCCGGTCAACGATCTGGCCGTACCAGTTGCTGCTGATGTTGTTGTTGCTGAAAGTGCAATTCGCCGCCGTTTGCACTGGGCTGTTGGTTCCGCCGCTGGCGTCCAGGAAGAGCACGCCGACCGTCCAGTTGTTGGTAATTTCATTTTCGACCACGGTCAGATTGTCCGTCTGGTTGCGAAAGATCAGGCCGGTGCGATTGTCAGTCAGCACGTTATTGCGAACCGTATGACCGTTGCTGTTGTTGATGTCTATGCCACTGCGATTCTGCATAAACAGGTTGTCGTGAATGTTAGCGCCGGTGACGGCCTGTCCCTGAATGGAAAGTCCGGCGCTGTTCAGATTC
>JAGNMH010000482.1:2643-5070 GCA_017991275.1 Acidobacteriota bacterium | reverse complement strand
ATAAAGTGCTGGTCAAAACCAAATTGCCTGATTTGCATCTGAATCGCCCGACTGGATTGGCTGTGTTGCCGGATGGAGAATTGGCCTTTGCCGAAAGCGGTTCCGGCATGATCCGAGCGTTGATTCCCAACCAGTCAAAGCTGGGAATTCAGTTCGATCCCGACGCCATCGCTTTGTCAGCCGACCGTATGCGCCAGCTTGTCCAACCTCGCTGGCCATTTGATCCGCCTGGAAATCCAAGAGAAATCGCCGGAACCTTCGGCGAAATTCGCGGCCAGATTTCTGCGGCGGGCGATGCTTGGTTTCACAATGGTCTGGATGTTCCCGGAGCTTATGGCGAATTGGCGCGCGCGATTTTCACCGAACCTGTCACTGAACCGTTGGCGGTTGAAGGCGAAGGAACCACACGCGAACGCATACGGTTGCCGCTGTTTGGCTACATTCACGTCAAAATTGGCCGCGACAAAGACGATCAGTTGTTGCCGAATTTCGCCGACGGAGCCGTGACTTTTCGTCGCAACTCCGAAGGTCAAATCAGTGGCGTCAGGGTTCGTCGCGGGACTTTGTTCAAAGCCGGAGACCCAATCGGCGCGCTGAACCGGCTGAACCACGTTCATCTGATTGCCGGGCAGTGGGGCAACGAATTCAACGCACTGTCGGTTTTGCGATTGCCCGGCTTGACCGACACTGTTCCGCCAACCATCGAGGCAGTGACAATTGCAGATGAGCAACGCAAAACAATTTTTGATTCAATGGCGAAAAAAGCAGGGAAGCAAAAAGAGTCAGAGCGTTTGTCGCTGACTGGCCGGTTTAGGGTTTTCGTTCGCGCTTATGACCAAGCCGACGGCAACGCCAAACATCGTCGGCTTGGCATTTACCGAATCGGTTATCAGGTCTTGAGCTCCGTCGGAACGCCAGTGCCCGGGTTTGACCAGACGCGCCGCAATCTGGAATTCGACCGCTTGCCGCAGGATTGGGGAAACTCCGCGCTGGTTTACGCCGACGGCAGTCAGTCCGGTTACGAAGGCGCAACGGTTTTCAATTACATCGCCACAAACATTTTGCAGCGCGGCCAAACGCGCGAAGATTTTTTTGACACGTCAAAACTTGCTCCCGGCGATTACACTCTGCGCATTATTGCAGCCGATTACTTTGGCAATGTCGCCGAACGCGATTTGCCGATTTCGATAAACAAATGATGTAGCGCGAACTGTTTAGTTTGCGTCTTGGCCAGCCGACTATTCTCGGCAGAAAGACGCAAACTGACAGTTCGCGCTACAACTTATCTATTGAAACCATGAAAACAAAGCTGCTGTTGCTGTTTGGATTTTTTCTTCAGATTGGATTACCAACGATGACCAATTCACAACCGACCAACGATTTGCTGACTGCCGAAGGCGTCTCGCGCGAACTTGCACGCCATCGCGCCGAGCGCATTTCCGATGTGCGCTACCAGCTTTCGATTGAACTCACGCCCGGCGCGGCGCGCTTCACCGGCAGCGAAGAAATCACGTTGAAGCTGGCTGACACCGCCGCGCCGGTCATCGTGGATTTTCGTGACCTGGACTCAGCAGGCAAAGTTATCGAAGGCACAATCAGCAACCTCACCGTCAACGGCAAAACCGCAACCGGATTCAGCCAAACGAACGGTCACATTATTTTGCCTGCCCAGCTTTTCAAGGTCGGCGAAAACTCCATCAAGCTGAATTTTGAATCAGGCGTCGCCACGGCTGGTCGCCCTGTCATTCGTTACAAAGATCAGGAAGACGGCAGCGAATACATTTACACGTTGTTTGTTCCGATGGACGCCAGCCTGGCTTTTCCGTGTTTCGATCAACCGGATTTGAAAGCGCGATTTACTTTCGCTGCCGAAGCGCCGGAAAGCTGGACGGTCATCGGCAATGCCGACATCGCCAAAACTGAAGCCGCCGACGGAAAACGCAGAACGCAATTTTCAGAAACCAAACCGATCAGCACTTACCTGTTTGCTTTTGCCGCCGGGCAGTTCAAACAGATTGCAGGCAGCGGAGCTTCAACGCCGATGCGATTTTTCGTTCGCCAGTCGAAGCTTAAACGTGCCGAGGAAGAATGGCCTGAAGTCGAGCGGCTGACGCGCGCGGGAATAGAGCATTTTGTTGATTTCTTCGGCCACGAATTTCCGTTCACCAAATACGATCAGGTTTTGATTCCCGGCTTTGCTTACGGCGGGATGGAGCACGCCGGAGCCACTTTCCTGCGGGAAGATTCGATCCTGTTCCGAACGACTCCAACGCAAAGCGACAAATACGGCAGAGCTTCGCTGGTGCTGCACGAACTGGCTCATCAATGGTTCGGCGATTTGGTGACGATGCGCTGGTTCGACGATCTGTGGTTGAAAGAAGGCTTCGCCAACTTGATGGCTTATCACGCGATGGCTGAGATTTACGA
>JAGNMH010000482.1:0-2543 GCA_017991275.1 Acidobacteriota bacterium | reverse complement strand
TGGTGCTGCACGAACTGGCTCATCAATGGTTCGGCGATTTGGTGACGATGCGCTGGTTCGACGATCTGTGGTTGAAAGAAGGCTTCGCCAACTTGATGGCTTATCACGCGATGGCTGAGATTTACGAACCGACGCAAATGTGGCGACGGTTTTATCAATCGCACAAACCTGTGGCTTACGGCATTGATTCGACCAAAGGAACTACGCCAATTTACCAGGAAGTCCGCAACCTGAAAGACGCCAAATCTGCTTACGGAGCGATTGTTTACCAGAAAGCTCCCAGCCTGTTGCGCGCGCTTTCCTTCGTGATCGGCGAAGAAAAATTCCGCGAAGCCGTCCGGCTGTTTTTGAAAGAACACGCTTACTCGAATGCCGAATGGAGCGATTTGATCGCGGCTTGCGAACGAGCTTCCGGGCAGAAACTGGCGGCCTGGGCTGACGCCTGGATCAAACGCCGAGGCATGCCGCAAGTTGACGTAGCGATGAACTGCAAAGATGGAAAGATCGAAAAGCTGGAACTGGTTCAAAACGATGTGTTGGGTGAAAAAAGCATCTGGCCGATCAAAACTCAGTTGTTGCTGGCTTATGACGACGAAGCGACGGTCAACATTCCGGCCAGCTTCGACACCGCGCGAACCACGATTGCCGAAGCCGCAGGCAAAAAATGCCCGGCTTATGTTTTCGCCAACTCCGGGGATTATGGTTACGGACGGTTCATGCTGGATGCGGGCAGCCGTGAAGCCGTTATGACTCGTTTAGGTAAAATTGCTGATCCATTGTTGAAAACCATGCTGTGGGGCGCTTTGTGGGATTCGGTGCGCGAAGCTGAATTGAGTCCAGCCGATTACATCGCGCTGGTTTTGAAAACTCTGCCTACGGAAAACGACGAAGAACTGACTCAGACTTTGTTGACGCGAGCCGGAACCAGCTTTCAACGTTACCTGTCGCCAAAACAGCAAACTGCCGTCGCGCCTCAGCTTGAATCGTTGTGCTTCGACCGAATGGCCCAGGCCAAAGAAATCGGTTTGCGGATTACTTACTTCCGGGCTTTTCGCAGCGTGGCGACAACTTACGAATCTCGGCAGCGACTGAAAGAAATCTTGTCAGGCAAACTCCGCATTCCCGGCATCGAAATCAAACCGGCTGATCGCTGGCAAATCATTCGCGTCTTGATGGCAAAGGGCGATGCCGAAGCTTCGGCTCTGCTCGAATCCGAACGCCGCCGCGACAAAAGCGATGACGCCGCCAAACAAGCTTACATTGCCGAAGCCGCCCGCGCCGATGCCGAAACCAAACGCCGTTACTTCGACGATTACACCAAAAACAAAACCGTTGCTGAAGACTGGATTGAAGGCAGTCTTGGCGCTTTCAACTCCGGCAACCAGTCGCAACTGACTGCCGCTTACCTGAAGCCTGCGCTTGAGGCTTTGCCGCAGGTTAAACGCGAACGAAAAATTTTCTTCGTGCTGGCCTGGCTGAACGCTTTCATAGGAGGGCAGCGCGATAAGGCTGCACTGGATGACGTCCGCGAATTTTTGCGGGTGAGCAAACTGGATCGAGATTTGGAATTAAAGGTTTTAGAAGTGGTGGATGAATTGGAACGCACGGTTCGTGTTAATGAGAAGTTTGGCAGGTAAAGGCGGTGTCACGGCTTTCGCAACGCAGCCAGTTCCTGCCGAGCCTGATTGGCTTCGGTGAAGTTTGCGCCGCCCAGTTGCAGCGCGCGTTCGTATGATGTTCGTGCTTGTTGAGTCGCGCCGTTGTCGCGCAAGGCTCTGGCCAGATGCAGGTGATAAGCCGGGCTGTCCGGGCGGCGGTCAATCGCTTTGTGGAATTGTTCGATGGCGACTTCGAACTGGCGTTTTTTGTAATAAGCGTAACCCAGCGTGTCGTAAAAGTTGGCTTGCGGCGCAATGGTGATGGCGCTGCGAGCGTGATCCGTAGCCTTATCCAGATTGCCTTTGCCTTTGTCGGCGTACAGCCAGGCCAGATTGTTCAGCGCAATGGCTGCGCCGATTGATCGTTTGTCGTAACTCAGCATCTGTTCGTAATTGTTGACGGCTCCGTCAACGTTTCCGCGCGCTTCTTCCAGCATAGCCACGAAAAGATGAGCTTGAGCGATTTGCTGAGTGTTCGTCGGGCGCAAAGCTATCAACTGATTCAGTTCAGTAATCGCGCGTTCGGTTTGCTGCTGAGAGCTTTGGTAAAAATCGCTCAGCAAAAAGTAAGCGTTCAGATAATTCGGATCGGTTTTCAGAACATCGCGCAAAGTCTTTTCGGCGTTGGTCGCGTCGCCCTGGCCGATGAAAACGCGAGCTTTCAATTCCTGCAACTGCAAACGATTGGGTTGTTCGGCCATCAACTTGTCCAACCGCAAATGAGCAACCTGAAAGTTTTTCTGTTGCAGGTAAACGTTTACCAGCGTGGTGGCGGCGGACAGACTGCTGGGAGCCAGATCAACCGCGCGTTCGGCTGCGCTCTGAGCCGCCGCCAAATCTCCGCGCAGCATGTGGACTGCGGCCAGATTTACATGCGGTTCGGGG
>JAGNMH010000483.1 GCA_017991275.1 Acidobacteriota bacterium | reverse complement strand
ACGCCGGATTTCGTGAACAGCGATTTGGTTTCTTTTGTCCTCAACTGAGCCAACGCCTCGGGCGATTTGGCCAGATTCAGCAAACCGCGTTTGGCGGCCTCATCGCGCCATTCGTCGGAATAGCCATTGCCTTCAAAACGAATCGCCTTGGTTTCAACGACGTATTCTTTGGCGATGTTGATGACGGCCTGATCGAAGTCCTTGGTCGCTTTCAACGATGCTTCCAAACGGGACGCCATTTCAGCCAGAGCTTCGCCGACAGCCGCGTTCAACGTAGCCATTGGCGTAGCGGTCGAAGCCGACGAAGCTACCGCGCGGAACTCGAACTTGTTGCCAGTGAATGCAAACGGCGAAGTGCGGTTGCGGTCTGTATTGTCTTTGGCAATTTCAGGCAGCTTCGACAATCCCATCGAAATGACTTGTTTGACCGAACTCGCACCTTTCAATTTGCCGCCTTCGATGGCGTCCAGAATCTTGGTCAACGCACCGCCCAAAAAGACCGATAGAATTGCGGGCGGAGCTTCGTTCGCGCCCAGGCGGTGATCGTTGCCAGAACCGGCAATCGCCGCGCGCAACGCGCCTTGATGCTTGTACACGGCTTTCATCGTCGCCAGCAAAAAGATCAGGAATTGCAGGTTCTTTTCCGGCGTCGCGCCCGGTTCCAGCAGGTTTTCGCCTTCATCCGTAGCCATTGACCAGTTGTTGTGTTTTCCACTGCCGTTGATTCCGGCGAATGGTTTTTCATGAATCAGGAAGGCCAGATTGTGGCGCTTGGCCACTTGGCGCAGCATTTCCATCGTCAATTGGTTGTGATCGGTGGCGACGCTGACGGCTTCAAAAATGGGCGCGGTTTCAAACTGCGCCGGAGCGACTTCGTTGTGGCGAGTTTTAACCGGAACGCCGAGTTTGAAAAGCTCGTGTTCAAATTCCTGCATGAAAGCCAAAACGCGGGCTTTGATCGAACCGAAGTATTGATCTTCCAGTTCCTGACCTTTGGGCGGTTTGGCTCCGATCAAGGTGCGACCAGTGGCGACCAGATCAGGGCGCAGCGCGTAAAAGGCTTCGTCAATCAGGAAGTATTCCTGTTCCGGCCCCAGAGTTGAAAACACGCGCGTGGCGTTGTTGTTAAATAGTCGCAGTATTTTTTGCGCGTTCTGGTTAAGGAATTCATCCGAGCGCAGCAACGGGGTTTTCTTGTCCAGCACCTGACCGTGATACGAAATGAAGACCGATGGAATGCACAGCGTTTTGCCATTGGCGCTTTCCATGATGAAAATCGGCGTCGAAGGATCCCACGCCGTATAACCACGCGCTTCAAACGTGGCGCGCAATCCGCCCGACGGAAAACTGGAAGCGTCCGGCTCGCTCTGGATCAACTGACCGGCGTCGAAACGTTCGATTGCCTTGCCGTCACCATCAATCGTCAAAAAAGCGTCATGCTTTTCGGCGGTTATTCCGGTGTTCGGTTGAAACCAATGAGTATAATGCGTCGCGCCTTTTTCAATCGCCCACTCCTTGACAGCGTGAGCGACGCTGGCCGCGATGGATAAATCCAGCTTGTGTCCGCCGTTGATCGTTTTGACCAGCGATTTGTAAATGGCTTTCGGCAGCTTTTCGGCCATTACTTTTGTGTTGAAGGTGTTGCAGCCAAAATAGTCCGAAGCTTTTTGTCCGTTGCCAATGGTGCGCGGGGTGCGTTTGCTGACTTGAGCAATCGCCCACAGACGCCCCTGATTTCCTGTGCTCATAGATTCTCCTGAAGTTGAATTTGGCGGCAAGTTGAAATTCTTGAGCTTTCAACTTACCGAGTTAAACAAAAATGATTACTGAAATTGGTTGATTATTACGATTTCAAGCCAACTTTGTAGCAACTGCCTTGCCACCGTCCTACAAAGTTGGCTGAAACCGACTAAGTGATAGTAATGATTGCGCGAAATGGACCTGAAGCAATTAAAGGTGACCTTAATGATCTTTCAAAATTGTCGTTGAAAGTTTTCGATACGACAAAATTGTGGTGAGAAGCTTTAGCCTTTGAAGCGATCGCAATCAATTTCATACTTTTTGACCTTGTAACCCAGAATGCGTTCGGTCGTGTCCAGCATTCTGGCGGCTCGTGCCCGGTTGCCGCGAGTGGTTTTCAGAGCGTCCTGAATCATCTCTTTTTCGAAAGCGCCGACGGCTTTATCCAGTCCAACTTGGGCCACAGTTCCGGAGCCTTCGGCGGTTTGTAGCGAAGGCGGCATATGGAAACCGTGAACCACGTTTCCATCGCAAACCAAAGTGGCTCGTTCGACGGCATTTTCCAGTTCACGCACGTTGCCAGGCCAGTGATAACTCATGAGCATGTCAATCGCCGGAGTCGAAATGCGCTTGATGCGTTTGCCGCTTTGCCGCGCGTATTTTTCCAGAAAGTGATCGGCCAGCAACAAAATGTCTGTTTTGCGTTCGCGCAACGGCGGCAGATAAATCGAAAAGACATTCAGGCGGTAATACAAATCCGAACGGAAACGCCCGTCCGAAACTGCCGCTTCCAGATCAACGTTTGTGGCGGCAATCAGCCTGACATTGACCTTGATGGTTTCGATTCCGCCCACACGCTCGAATTCACGTTCCTGCAAAACGCGCAGCAATTTGACCTGCATTGCCGGAGACAAATCTCCGATTTCATCCAGAAACAAGGTGCCGCCTTCGGCCAGTTCAAATCGTCCGCGTTTGCGCGCGATGGCTCCGGTGAAAGCGCCTTTTTCGTGGCCGAACAATTCTGATTCGATCAAGCTTTCTGGCAGGGCGGCGCAGTTCACTTTGACAAAAGGTTTGGTGGCGCGCGGGCTGTTGTAATGAATGGCATGGGCCACCAGTTCTTTGCCCGTGCCTGATTCTCCGCGAATCAGAACAGTCGTGTTGGTGTGAGCAACTTGTGCGACCTGTTCATAAACCTCGCGCATTTCCTTGCTCGTTCCGACGATATTTCGGAAGTCGTACTTCTGTTGAAGCTCCCGTTTAAGGTTGGCGTTTTCATCAACCAATTGAGCTTTTTCCTGCTCTACCATTTGTGCCAGTCTCAGGCTTTGGGAAATCATCCCGGCAATGATCGTCAAAAATTTAACCGTGTCGTCGTAATTTCGGCTGACTTTGTAAGGGTAAGTGATTGAAAGCGCGCCAATTGTTTTGCGCCGGTCTTTGATCGGAACGCAGATAAAAGACTCCTCCTGGCCATGCGCCGGTTTGCGCGAGCGATTCAGAAAAAGCGGCTCCTTGCTAACTTGCGGCACTATGATTGATTTGCCGGTTGAAACCACGCGACCGGTGATGCCTTCATCCAGTTTGTAACGCCCACGTTGCCGCTCGCCTTCGCTCATTCCGAAAGCGTACTGAATCGAGAGAGAATTGCCGTCATCCAGCAAAGCGACGGCTCCGCGCCTCAAACCGACATCACGATCCAGAATCTCCAATACCTTCTCTATGGCTTCCCGGATGTTGAATGTCGAACCGAGTGCCTTGCTTACCTCCAGCAGCGCTGAAAGTTTTTTTATTTGTAGTGACTCTTCCATAACCTCCTAATTACCCTCGACCAACAAAAATGTCTAGCAAGTCATTTGTTGCGACGTTTTTGTAGTATCTGGCGATTGGTTTTACCTGTCAATCTTTGCTGGATTGTAATGATTTCCCAATTTTACCAATAGGATACGCATCTTTAGTTCGATAGACAGAATAAACCTGAGTGGTTAGGATGCAAGCACCGTACAAATCGCGGAAATCCCCAAATAAATGTTTTGCTACAACACTGTTTATTTTCAGAAGGAGAGCTATGTCCAAAAGAATGTTTAGAAGAATGGTCGTCTTGTTTGCGTTATGTCTTGCTGTCGCCTCAATTGCCCTGGCCGATGAATTGAAGCTGAAAAACGGAGATAAGTTGACCGGTTCTATAGTCAAAGCCGATGGAAAAACACTGACATTGAAAACGGATTACGCTGGTGTCATTACCATTTCGACCGATGCGATTGCCGAAGTCATCTCGAAGGAACCACTTTATGTGGCTCTGAGCGATGGCAAAACTTTGGTTGGCAAAATTGCCACCGGCAGTGGTAAATACGAAGTCGAAACCAAAGACGCTGGCACGGCATCGGGGGAAATGAGCGCGGTTCAGGCGATTCGTTCGCCGGGCGAGCAGACCGCTTACGAAAAGATGTTGAAACCAAGCTGGTTTGATTTATGGAATGGCGGGTTGGATTTTGGCTATAGCTTGACCACAGGCAACACACAGACAAACTCGCTGGCTTTGGGTACGAACCTCAGCCGCCAGACTCGACGGGATAAAACCACTCTTTACGCCGCTTACATCAACGCCAAAAATAAAAACAAAGGCGTGACTGAAACCACGGCAAACGCCATTCGAGGCGGCGGGCGGTACGAAATCAATGTCTCTAACCGGACGACGGCTTTCGGCTTTGCAGACTTTGAATACAACCAGATTCAGTTGTTGGATTTGCGTTCGGTGTTGGGCGGAGGCTTCGGCTATTACGCTATCAAAAATGACCGCGCGCAATTGCAGGCTTTCGGAGGTCTGTCATACAACAAGGAAAATTTCTCGACAGGGTTGCAACGCAACTCCGCTGAAGTTTTCGTGGGCGAAGATTTCTCTCTGAAGCTTTCTGACCGCGCTATGTTTAAGGAGCGCTTCCAACTTTTCCCCAACATGACCAATAGAGGCGAATACCGCCACACTTTCGACAGTTCGCTGACGACGAAGTTGACCGGATGGATGACCTGGAACGTGACGGCCAGCAATCGTTATATTTCCAATCCGCCGCCCGGATCGAAAAACAACGATCTGTTGCTGACGACGGGGGTAGGCGTCAGCTTCACAAATTTCAATTTCAGGAAGTAAGTGTTTGAGCCAAGATCGCAGACGGTAGTAATACCGTTCGCGGTGTTTACTTTACGACGGTTGGCGACCGGCAAAGCCTGCGTCGGTGTCGTGCCACCATTCGATTGAGTCTTCGTCTTTCAGCCAGCACAGCAACACTACGCGGCCGTCGCGCCAGTGTGGGAAGTCGCACAGACCTTTGT
>JAGNMH010000481.1 GCA_017991275.1 Acidobacteriota bacterium | reverse complement strand
GCGCTTTCGGCGAACTGATCGCTTAATTGCACAGTCAGCCGCTGCATCTTTTCGGCGAAGGCTTCGTCGTCGTCTTCACTCTCTTCCGCGCCGACATATCGCCCTGGCGTCAGCACGTAATCGTGCCGCTGAATTTCTTCCAGCTTCACCGCGCGGCAAAAACCCGGCACGTCCGCGTAAGCTTCGCTGGTTTCGCCGTCCTGCCGCCAGGCGTGGTAGGCGTTTGCAATCCGGGCAATATCTTCCTCATCGAAGACGCGGTTGACGCGGTTTTCCAATCGCCCCAGCTTCCGCGCATCAATGAACAGCGTCTCGCCTTTGCGCGTGCGCTTGCCTTTGGCCAGAAACCACAGGCAGGCCGGAATCTGCGTGTTGAAGAAAAGCTGCGGCGGCAAAGCGACCATGCAATCAACCACGTCAGCTTCGATCATCGCCCGGCGAATCACGCCTTCGTTGTTTTGCGAAGAAGACATCGAACCATTTGCCAGCACAACGCCTGCCCTGCCCGTGGGTTTCAGGTGATACAGGATGTGCTGCAACCAGGCGAAGTTGGCGTTCCCCTTGGGCGGCGTGCCGAATTGCCAGCGCGCGTCGCCCTCCAGCCGTTCATTCCACCAATCAGAGATGTTGAAAGGCGGATTGGCCATCACGTAATCGGCGCGCAGATCGGGATGCTGATTGCGCAGGAAAGTGTCCGCCGGTTCCTTGCCCAGGTTGAAATCCATCCCGCGAATCACCAGGTTCATCGCCACCAGCCGCCACGTAGTCGGGTTGCTCTCCTGCCCGTAAATCGAAATGTCGCCGAACCGCCCGCCGTGGCTTTCGACGAACTTTTCCGACTGCACGAACATTCCGCCCGAACCGCAGCACGGGTCATAGACCTTGCCTTTGTGCGGCGCCAGCACATCCACCAGCACGCGCACGACTGAAGCGGGCGTATAAAACTGCCCGCCCTTCTTCCCTTCGGCATTGGCAAACTGACCCAGAAAGTACTCGTAAACCTGCCCCAGCACATCCACCGCCTTCTGCCCGTTGCCGGTGAAGCCAACAGAAGAAATCAGATCAACCAGCGCGCCCAGCGTCCCCGGCTCAAGCTGTGTGCGGGCAAAGCGTTTATCCAGTATGCCTTTCAACCGCGGGTTTTCGCTTTCGATTTCGACCAGCGCATCGTCAATGACTTTGCCGATGTTGGCTTGCTTGGCACTGTCGCGCAGGAATTCCCAGCGAGCTTTTTCCGGCACCCAAAAGACGTTGGCCTCGGTGTAATAGTCGCGCTCTTCCAGGTCTTTGGCGCGCGTCATTGCGTCTTCGATGAAGTAGTCGTCGTTTGGATCAGCGAATCGCCGCGCCAGTTCTTCCAGCCGTTCGGTGAACGCATCCGAAACGTACTTCAGAAAGATCATCCCCAGCACGATGTGCTTGTATTCGGCAGCATCCATATTGCTGCGGAGTTTGTCCGCCGCAGCCCAAAGGGTTTTCTTGGTTTCAGTATTGATCATTGCAACTATGAACTCAGCCCGAAGTTGTTTCTTGTGAACCTGAAGCTCGCGGGGGCGGATAGAGCGTGTAGATATGAATACCTCAGTCTCAGGCCGCACCTTATCACGAGGCGCGCGAGTAACAGAAGATCTTTGGGTGTGGTGCGGGTTCTTTACCCGCACCACTTGCGCGGTGTCTGTGGTGCGGGTAAAGAACCCGCACCACATCTCGCGGAGCTTGGCCTCTCAATGCGTTGGTGATAATTTGACTGCCGAGCGGAACGGATGAGCAAGCTTCCCCTCGCAAAACGCCGAAAGAAGGCGAAGGAGGGAAGAGATAAACGACAAAGCAAACGAACCAACAAACAAACAAGGCAAAACTTGAAGGCAACACCAACGAAGATCAGCAAAGCAGCCCTGACGTGCGGCAGGAGGACTGGAGCGCCGAAGAGGTTGCCGAACAGGCCGCGCACAAAGACGGCACTGAAGTGAAGGAAGAGATCAACAAGAACGACAAACACAACGCGAAAACGAAAAAGATGCCTGAAACGCACTACGAACTGATTGGCGGCGAGCAGACGATACGCGCGCTGGTGGATAGGTTTTACGATTTGATGGACGCGAAGCCAGAAGCCGCGGGCATTCGCGCTCTGCATCCCGAAAGCCTGGAAGGATCGCGCAACAAGCTTTACTGGTTTCTGGTTGGCTGGATGGGCGGGCCGCAAATGTATGTCGAACGCTTTGGCCATCCGCGATTGCGGGGGCGGCATTTGCCTTTTCCCATCGGCGAATCCGAACGCGATCAATGGTTGATGTGTATGAGCCAGGCTCTGGAAGAAGTCGTGACCGATGCGGCGTTGCGCCAGCAACTATCGCGCAACTTCATGCAGCTTGCCGATTTCATGCGAAACAAAGCCGATTAGCTCTGGGCAGCCACAAATGACAGTGCAATAATGCGCGGCATCACGCTCGTTATGGGCGTTATTGCGAACTTCCATCCGTTTTAGGAGAACTGTCATTTATGAGCGCCGAAAACAAAGCTTCAATTTCCGATACTGTCCAAAAGCACAAAGATTTTCTCTTCCCCGCCGTCACAATGTATTACCAGGAGCCGATTGCTCTGGATCATGGTCAGGGCATGCACGTCTGGGATGAATCCGGCAATAAATACCTGGATTGTTTTGGTGGAGTTCTAACCACCAGTCTGGGGCACGCACATCCGCAAGTCACCGAAGCCGTCGTGGATCAGGTCAAAAAGCTGACTCATACTTCGACGCTGTACGCCAACGCTCCGCAATCGCAACTCGCAGCCAAACTGGCCGAAATTACTCCGGGCAAGTTGGAAAAATCCTTCTTCACCAACAGCGGAACCGAAGCCGACGAAACGGCTACGATGGCGGCCAAGCTTTACACAGGGCGGCAGGAAATCATCACCTTGCGCCACAGTTACAGCGGACGTTCGGCTGCGGCGCAAAGCGCGGGCGGTCATCGAAGCTGGAAAGTTTTGCCAACTCAGGTAGCCGGTTATTACCACGCGCCTGCGCCGTATTGTTATCGCTGTCCCTTCAAACTGACTTACCCGGAATGCGATCTGGCCTGCGCCAAAGACCTGAAAGAACTGATTGAAACGGCGACTTCCGGCAACATCGCGGCTTTTATGGCCGAACCGATTCTGGGCGTAGGCGGATACATCACTCCGCCGAAAGAGTATTTCAAAGAAGCCGTCGCCATCGTTCGCCAATACGGCGGTGTGTTCATCACTGACGAAGTTCAAACCGGTTGGGGACGCACCGGCGACAAATGGTTTGGCATTGAACACTGGGACGTTGAGCCGGACATCGTCACTTCAGCCAAAGGCATGGCCGGCGGTTTTCCAATCGGCTGGACAATTGCGACGCCGGAAGTCGCCAATGCTGTTCCCACACTGACCTTTTCGACTTTTGGCGGAAACCCTGTTTCGTCCCGCGCCGCGTTGGCGACGATTGAAGTCATCGAAACCGAAAACCTGGTTCACAGCGCCAAAGTCGTCGGCGATCATTTGCGCGAAAAGCTAATGGGTTTGATGGAAAAATATGAAGTCATCGGAGACGTTCGCGGAATGGGATTGATGCAGGCGCTGGAACTGGTCAAAGACCGCAAAACCAAAGAACCGAACTCGGCGGCAGTGCTGAAAGTTTTCGAGGAAACCAAAAAGCGCGGCGTGCTGATCGGCAAAGGTGGTTTATATGGCAACTGCATTCGCATCGGCCCGCCATTGATTGCGACGAAAGACGATATGGACGAAATGGTGACGGCGCTGGATGAAGCTCTGGCAACGATCTAAAACGACACGGAGAACGATATGTACGCTCAAAAGACCCAAGCTCAGACAAAAGCCGCGGTGGTGCAGATTTATCCGGAAAGTGATGGGAAACCTATGGCCGAAACAGATGTTCATCGAAGCTTGCTAACTGATTTGGTGTTCACTCTGGAAACTCATTTTCAGAGTGAACCGGACGTTTATGTTTCAGGTAATCTACTGGTCTATTACGTCAAAAACAATCCGGCCAAATGCATAGCGCCGGATGTCTTCTTCGTGCGCGGAGTGCCGAAAGGTCAGCGACGAATTTACAAGCTCTGGGAAGAAGGCGTGGCTCCGCAAATCGTCATTGAACTGACTTCGCGCAAAACCTGGAAGGAGGACCTGCAAACCAAATGGCGTCTGTACGAAGAGTTGGGTGTGCAGGAGTATTTCATCTTCGACCCAGAGTACGATTATTTGGATGAACCGCTGGTCGGTTACCGATTGGAAGCTGGCAAATACGTCGAAATTGAGGTCAAAGACCGCCGAGTGGAAAGCGAAGTTTTGGAGTTGGAATTGGTAGACACCGGCGAAACTTTGCGACTGTTTGATACAAACTCAAATCAATTTTTGCCCACACCTCAAGAGGCGCAAGATCGCGTATCTGAACTTGAAGCGACGCTGGAACGTTACCGCAAGCAATTCGGTGAATTGCCAAAATGAAGCCCCACAAGGAGGAAATATGAATCAGACAGAGATTACCAATTACGACAATGTTCTAAATGTCGTCCGACAATGGCCAACGACGCAAAGGTTTCATCTGGTGCAGGAAGTGCTGAAAACTTTGGAGCCACGAGTTACACGAATTGAAAAACCTCAGCGCAAAGAGAGAACTCTGGATCAAGCGTTAGAATTGGTCAGTTTGAATGGTCCCGCTCCAACTGATGAGGAAGTCGAGCGGTGGTTGGATGAACGCAGGATGGAAAAATGTGGATGAACAGCAAGCGGTGATTTGAATTGCCCGGTAATTGGCGAGAGGAGATGACAATATGGATCCAAAGCAAAGAACCTATCCTTCAGGTAGTAAGGCTTATAAATATACCTGGTCCGCTGGCACCGTCAGTATTTTGTTGTTTATTGTGACGGTGTATTTCGTAATTGAGGCATGGAGGCTCCGTGATCCGTTTGCCATCTATGTTCTTGCCGCAATTTGGGCTGTCACACCTCCGATATGGTTTTGGTTTGAGTATCACTTTGTCTACCGCAAGTATGGAGAAACAGGCACGATGGAGTTTTTCAAACATGGACAACAAGTG
>JAGNMH010000013.1 GCA_017991275.1 Acidobacteriota bacterium | reverse complement strand
ACCAACGATCATCGCGAAATTGCTGCTGTTAAGTTGCTTATGTCTCGTGCCATCAAACGGCTCCGACCTGGTCTTAGCGCAAGCGAAGAAAACCAAACCAACCAAAGGAAGGACTCCATCCATGCAAATCACCACGTATCTCTTACTCGACGGCAACTGCAAAGAGGCGCTGGAATTTTATCATTCCGTTTTTGGGGGAGAGTTGACGCTGACAACCGTGGGCGAATCGCCGATGAAGGCGATGTTTCCTCCGGCTTTTCACGCCCGCGTCGTCAACGCCCGGCTCAAAGGCGAGCTTGTAGACATTTCCGCCTCCGACTGGCTGCGCCCGAGTGAAAAGCCTTTGATGGGCAATATGGTTTGCTTTTATGTGAGCGGCGGCACGCCCGAACAAACGACCACGATTTTTCAGAAACTTGCGCAAGGAGCCAACGTAACCGATCCCTTGACCACGCAACCGTTTGGACTTTATGGAGCCTTGAACGACCGCTTCGGCGTGCGTTGGATGTTTCATGCAGACAAACACTGATCAATTCGACGTGCCACGATATGCCCAGCACCGAACAGTTGGCTGCGATGGGCAAAGACAACGAAGAACTAGCCAAGGCAGGCGTTCTTCTTGCGGGCGCAGGCTTGCATCCAAGTTCCAAAGGCGCGCGTCAGGTTCAGCGGCGAACAGCGCATCGTGACCGATGGGCTGTTTATCGAAACCAAAGAACTAATCGCCGGTTACTGGCTGTGGCAATGCGCTTCACTCGCCGAAGCCATCGAATGGGTCAAACGCTGCCCAAATCCGATGAACGAAGGCAGCGACATCGAAATTCGTCAGGTCTTTGATCCCGCCGATTTCGACGAAGCTCTTACGCCCGAATTGCGTGAACAAGGAAAGCGCATCTTCGCGCAAGCGGAAAAGCTGCGGCAACCGTCGTAAAACTCGCTTTCCGAAAGCGGTCAACGTCGTTGCCTCCAGACTTACCGTTCCGCGCCGATGCAGGTACGGCGATTAAAGCGCCGAGCAACCCTATGGGACAATGGCATTGAATTAGGGAAGTCCGACAAACTTCAGTTTGTCGCAGGTTTGCTTAAAAGACTGACTGGCCAGTTGATGTCCGACAAACTGAGTTTGTCGGACATCAACTGGCCAATTCCTTATTTCAATGCCATTGCCCTATGGGAGACCGTTTCAATGTGGCAACAAAATATGTCGCTACTCACCGTCCGGAAAGTCTTGAATGGGAGCCGTTTGAGGACCTTGGATCGGATATTGTTAGTTGTCCCGATCGAAAAGCCGGCTCATTTCCACACGACTTCGGCAATTCTCAAGTTTACATTCTTGCCTTTCAGCTTTTCTGTGCCCAATGGTTTCAGAATGAAGCTTTCGTCCAAAGCCTGCATGGTGTTTTCGCTGATGACGATTTGGCCGGGTTGAGCCAGGCTTTCCAATCTGGCGGCTATGTTGACCGTGTCGCCGATGGCTGTGTAATCCAGGCGAGTTTCAGAGCCGATGTAACCGACAATGGCCTGTCCTGTGTTGATGCCTATGCCGATGTTGATCGGGGGCAAATTATCAGTCTGCAATTTTTCGTTGAATGGGATCATCGCCTGTTGCATGTCAACGGCCGCGCGAACGGCCTGGACGGCATCCAGTTCGGTGACGTAAGGCGCGCCGAACATTGCCATCAATCCGTCGCCGATGTATTTATCCAGAGTTCCACCGTGACGGAAGATAATTTCGCTGACCATCGAAAAATAGCGGTTGAGCAAGCTGACTATCACTTCCGGCGTGCTGGTTTCGGACAGCGTGGTGAAACCGCGAACGTCTGCAAATAATGCCGTTAATTTCTGGCGCTGTCCGCCAAGCTTGATGCGTTCTGGCGAGCGCAAAATTTCATCCACCACCTGGCGAGGCAGAAAGCGTTCAAAGCTGGCGCGCGCCTGCGACTGTTTTTGCAATCTTTCGTAAGTGATGATGGTGTTAAGCGCAATGCCTGTGTGAACTGCTACGGCGTTGAGCAAATCCAAATCGTCAGCAGAAAAAGTTTCCAAATCATCCTGCCGGTCAACGTAAATGATTCCCAGCAAACCTCTTGGCCCGATGATCGGCGCAGCCATAACTGACTGTATCTGGTTATAAAGAATGCTTTTAGAGAGCAAGCCGCTGGCGTTTTGCTGTGCATCTTCCAACAGGATCGAAACTCGTTCGCTGGCGACTTTGGCAAAAACCGTCTGGCTAATTGGCAAAGGTGTGCCAACGTCTCCTTCTTTTCGCATTCTGGCAGCGGCTTGTTCAAAATCGCCTTGCTCGGTTTTTCGGAAAATGAAAGCGCGTGAAGCCGGAGTAACTTCCATCAAAATGTCGAAGACTTGTTTGTAAATATCTTCGAGAGTATAGGCCGAGCTAAGCTTGAGATTCAGATCGTAAAAGAGCCTCAGAATGCGCTCTTTCTTTTCCAGTTCCTGGCGGTAAACGATTGCCGGGACTTCCTGTGAGGCAGTGAAACTGTGCAAAGCGGACTGAGACAGCAGATCGTTGGGAGTTTTTTGCAAAACCTCACGGAATGAATCAACGGAGGGTTGAGTTCTCAGCGGATCAGCTTTCTGAAAAGTGAGCGTGCAGGAACCGAGTTTGATTTGATCTGAATCTTTGAGCTTGAAGTCGGAGTTGGGCGGAATGCGTTGCCCGTTGATGAATGTGCCGTTGCCGCTGCCCTGATCGCGCAGAATTACTTCGGCGTCGGTTTTCAGAATTATGGCATGCAAACGCGAGACACGCGGATCGTCCAGGATCAGGTCGTTTTTCAGCTCTCGGCCAATGGTAATTTCAGGCCGGTTGATTTCGAAAGTGAAATTTTTGTTCGCGGGGGTTTGAACGTAAAGGTTCGGCATAATTTCAAAACTCGTATTCACGCCCAACTTCGGCAACCTGAATGCGGGGATTGTTGAGCTCGGCAATTTCAGCCGCCACCTGATCTCGGTAAAAGGCCTTCAGATGAATGGCATAAATCGGAACGCCGGGTTTGATCTTTGGCAATTCTTCCAGCAGCGTCGCCGGTGAATGATGATGAGATACTCGCGCCAGTTCTGTCAGTCGTGTGGGGAACGACAGGTCAATGAAGATGGCTCGCAGTTTGTCGCAATTTCTGGTCGCTTCCCAAATGCCGTTGGTGTTGCCGGTATCCGAAGTAAAGAGCAGTGCGGTTTGATCGTCTTCAACCAGCAAGCCGTGAGTCAAAACACCGTGAGTCACAGGGATTGGCGTAATTTTTAATCCTTCGGCCAAAAAGCTTTCGTCGGATTTGATTGGATGATGGGCAATCAAATCAGTGCGTGAATTTTTCATCGTTTCCAATGTGATCCAGACCCGGTCGGTCAGCAGATGTTTCCGAATCGCATCGAAGTCCGACGGAGTGGCAAAAACATTGATCGGCTCGCTCAACTCCTCAAACATGTCCGTGACCATCAGCGGCAGCGAGATAATGTGATCCAGATGCGCGTGAGTGATGATGATCGAGCGAATCCTGAGTTGCTCTTCAGGCGACAATCCGATTGCCAGCGCACCGGCGTCAATCGCCAGTGAGTCGTTTATCAAATAGCTGGTCAGCAATTGCCGACGGCCATCAACCGTGCTGGGAACGATTCTGAACTTCACGATGTGTTTCTTGCGACTTTACGGCAGTTGAGAACGGAACCGCGCGATTGCCGGATTATTCGGGCTGACTTCTTCAAGCCGTTTCAGCGCAGAAGCCGCTGCCGTTTTGTCGCCTTTGTTAATCAACGCTTGCGTCATCCGGGCGAGCAGATCGGCGTCATTCGGTTTAATTTTTGCGGCGCGCTCATAAAATTCCAGTTCGCCTTCGCTGCGGCCGATCTGTTTGAAAAGATCGGCCGCTTTCATCTGGGCTTCAAAGTTTGACGGATCTTGACGAGCCTGAGTGATGGCGGCCATCACATCTCCTTGCGCTCCCCCAGCAGCGGCAGGGGCGTTGCTCGCTTGTTGATCGGTGGGCGGATGGTCCGGAGGTAGCGCAGACGATTGCGTCGCGGCATTTGATTGCTCCGCCGGGGCATTGCCGTTCAGCGAATTCGTTCCGGCATAACCGATAATCAACCCGATCAGCAGGCCTATGATTCCGTAAAGTGAGTTCTCTTTGTTCATTTGATGTCAGTCTTTCTTGACGTGGCATTCGGCACATTTGGCTGGGCCTTCGCCCTGCTTTTTCACCGGTGTGGCATCTTTGGGTTTGTGTTCGATTTCGCCCTTGTGGCATTCGATGCAGTTGAAATGATAAGCCTCTTTGCTCCACAACTCGACGCCATCTTTGTTCTTCGGAGTTTTGGCTTCGCCTTCTTTGCGGACATGGCATTCAGCGCATTGCGGGACTTTGCCGTCCTTGCCTTCCTTGAAGGTATCAGCAGTCATTGTTTTGTTGTTGGTGTGATGGCAATAGACGCAATCGGAATAACCGTAATGTTTCTGATGTGTGAATTTGACCTCTCCCCATTTTTCGTCAACCGATGGGATGACGACGTCATCGCCGGGAAGTTTCTGGCTTTGAGTCGCGGCCTGAGTTGGCTGAACCGGCAGTAACCTGGCTGAGGCAGTCAAAAAAACAACTGTGGTAAAGCAGGCAACAATCAACAACTTCAATTTCATCGTGAATTTTCTCCTTGAGAGATAATTGAATTCGATTGGGTCTCAATCGGTTGGGCGTTTATAGAAAACACGGGATGCCGAAGCGACGCCGCTAGAGTAAATCGGCAGTTGCGTCGCGTCAATCTGCTTGCTTGACAGAATTGATCAACCGATTCGATAGAAGGTTATCGTGGACGGCCAAAGAGGGAGTGGCTGTCCGGCAAATATCTTGCGCGGCGCAAAGATGCTGTACTATCATCCGCGCGTTGCATCAATTGATTTTCCGATTCCTCAATTAAGCAAAAAGCCCTGGTTATTTTCATCTTCAAAATTGCCTAAGCTCTGGTACTTATAGCCAATTTGGTCTGAGGCTAGATTAACCTGGCGAAATCGCCAAGAGGATTTTCTGTCAAAAATGGTAGAGAAATTTAGCGCACCGATGCGCGTAACAAATTGCCGGGCAAGCTGACCAAAACCTTTCAAATCCCAGTTGCTTGCCCCCTATAAAATGGAGGTTGCAATGAGCAAGCGACTGACTGACCGCGAAAAATTGTTCAATAAACTCAAGCAAATGACTGACATCGAAGTGGAAGACGTCTTGGATTACGTTTCGCTTCGGGAAAGAGATAAGTTCAGGCAGGCTGAGCCGGAAGACAGGAAAGACAAGACGGCCTTTTCACACAACTCGGCCAATGACGATGAATTGCTGGCACTGCTCAGTTCAGCCTACGAAAATCGCCGGGCCTGTCAGGTCTTTGAGTGGGAAGCCGTCAGAAGGAAATCAGAGATTAGAGCCGGGGGTTATGTGCGCTGATGATTCTAAAAAACACAATGCGAAATTTTGCCAAAGCATTTTGTCTGAGCCTGGTTGTGTTAGTTTTGGCCGGAAGTTGGGCGATGGCTCAGGATGATGCGGATTCACGTCAGGAGCAATTGGTCGCCTTGCTGCTCACTGGCAATGACGACCAAAAACTTGACGCTGCAATTGAACTGGGGGAGATGCTTTCGACGACCCAGGCTACGCCGCAAACAATTTCGTCATTGGAGAACACCTTGCAGCGCGATCCTTCAGCGATTATTCGCGCTTTGGCAGCCAGGGCAATGGAATTAAGCCGGAATGAAAAATTCGTTCCGGCTTTATTGTCGAGCTTGAACAGCGAACGAGAGGTCGCGGTCTCCAAGGCAATAATTTACGCGCTGGCGACACACCGTTCATCACAGGTTGTCGCAACTTTGCTGCCGATGTTGAAAAACAAGAAACAGGATATACGAGCCGCAGTCGCTTTTGCACTGGCAGAAATCGGTGATCCAGTTTCTGCTCAAGCTTTAATTGATTTTCTGAAAAGGCGCGGTAAGGACGAAGACGCTTTTGCCAGAAGTCAGGCAGTCATTGGATTGGGCAAAATCGGAGATCACGCGGCAATTGAGGTGTTGCTCAACGCGCTAAATCGTGACAAATCATCAGAAGTTCAAAGAGAGTCAGCGCGGTCATTGGGGCTGATTGCCAATGATAAGGACTTAAAAGTAGTCGAAGCTCTTAAGCAGGCAAAACTGCAATCCGACCCTTACCTTGTTGCGTTGGCTGAGTCGGCACTTGAAAAACTAAAACCATAAGTCGAATGATTGCCGAGGGTTGATTCTCTAAGTCCGAAAAAATGAATTTTCCAGAAAAATGAATTTAGCTGGACATCAAATTGTTGGCTAAGTATCATCCGAACTGTCGCCTTTGACAATCTCACTCAGTCCGCAGTGAGAGCAACGTATAGAAAAAATAGAATCGCCAATTTGCAACAAACTCATGTGCGAGCACTATTCAGAGGAATAGATAAATGAAAAGCGACAACAAACTTAACGGATTGCATCAAGTTTTTACGCCAGTTAAATGTTTTTTCAATAGGACTTCACGGTTTGCCTTGTTAATGGTTTTTATGTTGATTGCGGCGCTTTCAATGTCGGCAATCAGCATTGCCAGTTCCGGTGACAAGCATGAAAAGAAGTCCTCTGACTCTGAGAGCGAAGTAACCAATTTCGGCAAAGTCACTGACAGTTTTTACCGAGGCGCTCAGCCGAAAGAAGAGGAATATGAAAAGCTGGCTTCTCTTGGAATCAAAACAATTATTGATCTGCGTGACGATCCCAAGGATTTTGCCCAGTCAACTGCAGAGCATTTAGGGATGAGATACGTCAACCTGCCGTTGAGCGACAAAAGCTATCCGGCAGCCGACGCGGCAGATAAATTCCTTTCATTGGTCAACGACAAAAATAACCTGCCTGTGTTTGTTCATTGCGCAGGCGGACGCCATCGTACCGGCGCTATGATTGCTGTTTTCCGAATGAAAATGCAGGGGTGGGATGTTGAGCGCGCTTATGAGGAAATGAAGGATTACGATTTCTATACTCGTTGGGGACACAAATCTATGAAGAAGTTCGTTTTCGATTATTACAAAGGCTTATTGCTCAGTCGCAAAGATGAGCCAAAGAATCCTTCGACATCGTTCAGCTTAGAAACTCGCTGAGTCATTTCAATCAGTTTTTAAGTTTGAAAGGCGCGGTTCTCCGTGCCTTTTAGTTTTTATACTGCTCAAGTTTGCGATAAAGAGTTTTGCGGCCAATACCCAGCAGCCGCGCGGCTTTGGCTTTGTCGCCGTTGGTGAACAGCAAGGTCTGGTTGATCATTATCTTTTCAACGTCGTCCATCATCATTGGAACCGTCAGTTGGATATAAGTGTTTTGATTTGGCACTGAGTGAGCACGAACGGTTTCCGGCCAATCGTTTTCGGTAACCATCCTTCCTGAAGCGACTATCACTGACCGTTCGACACAGTTTTCCAGTTCACGCACGTTGCCGGGCCAGGGATAAGCCTGTAAAGCCTGCAACGCCTGATCGGAAACTCCTGTGACTCGCTTGCCGCTTTTTTGCTGGAAGCGTTCGACGAAATAAGCGACCAGTTGTTCAATATCTTCCGGGCGTTCTCTCAGTGGCGGCAACACAATCGGATAAACATTCAGCCGGTAAAACAAATCACGGCGAAAACGCCCTTCTTCGATTTCCTTTTCCAGGTCTTTGTTCGTAGCCGCAACGACTCGCACATCGGTTTTGATTACTTCGTTGCCACCGACGCGAGTGAATTCGCCGTCCTGCAAAACTCGCAGCAAACTGACCTGAGCCGCCAAACTCATTTCGCCAATTTCATCCAAAAACAAAGTGCCGCCGTTTGCTTCTTCAAAGCGTCCAATGCGTCGCGAACGGGCGTCGGTGAAAGCTCCGCGTTCGTGGCCGAACAACTCGGTTTCCAGCAGAGCCTGTGGAATGGCTCCGCAATTGATTTTGACGAATGGGCGCGAAGCTCGCCGTGAGTTGAATTGGATCAGACTGGCGATCAGTTCTTTGCCGGTTCCTGATTCGCCTTGAAGCAAAACAGTTGTGGCGCTGTCGGCCACCGACAGAGCCATTTCGATAGCTCTGCGCATCTTGGCGGAAGAACCTATGATTCGCTCACCGGCGCGGGCGTCGTTCAGTTCACGTTTCAGCCGTATGACTTCTGCCGCCAGCCGGTCTTTTTCCAGGGCAATGGCTATCTGGCTGGAAATACCGTTCAGCACCTGGACGTCATATTCGGAAAACTTGGTCGTTTCATTGACCCAGACCAAAGCAACAATGCCAAGAACTTTTTCTTTGACGGTGATCGGAGCGATCAAGGCAGATTTGCCTTTGATGACTTGAGAGAAAAGGTAACGGGAAAGCGGCGAGGTGCGCGAATCCTCCAAGCGAAGAGTTTGCCCTTCGTCCAATAATTCCGTAACTGCCGGGTGATCTGGCAAGCGCAAAGTCCTAGCTTCGCGGTATTTTGTCTCAACGGATTTTCGGAGGTCGAAACCTCGACGGGCGCGGAGTTCGTCGAAATGAAGTTGTTCACCCTGATTGTCCAAGATGGCTATGCAGCCGTAATCGGCTTTCAGCAGGTCAAGCGCGCGGTCAATGACAAAGTTCGTGATTTCGTTAAAGTCGGTTCGCGTATTGATGTCGTTGGAAATTTCCAGCATCAACTTGGTGATCTCGACTTCTTTTTCTTTTTCCTGATAAAGCTGAGTGTATTGCAGCCCTATGGAAACCTGCCCGGCCAACCATTCAACCAGCTTGATTTCAGTTTCAGACCAGCGATGAGGTTGATGGCAATAATGCAACCCCATTACTCCCAGCAGTTCGTCACGGTAAACGAACGGCGCGACCAGAACCGATCTGGTTCCTATCAGTTGCAGCGTGGACCGAACCCAGAGCGGAATGTTCGCCGATTGAGTATCGTCAACTGAGTAATGCCGCGCGCGTGGCAAATACTGTTTGATTGAATCGAATGGAACCAGCGAGCTTGGAATGTTCAACCCAAGCCCCGGCGTTAGAGTGTTGTTTCCCAGGTATTCGTGGCTGACACGAAAGCCTCCGTCAGGGCCAGGAGTGATGACGTTGCAACGATCAACTTCCAGCCGCTGACCGACTTCGGTGACGGCGGCCTGCAGGAACTTATCAATATCAATCACGCTGGAAGCCACACTGTCGGCATCAACGCGGACAAAATCCGAGTTGATGCGATTCAGAATCGCTTCCCGCGCTTCGTACATTTCTATCAGTTTTGATTCCGTGCCTTCTTGCATAGCTCCTTAAACCGAAATCGACGTTACCGCTCCGTAATCGTGCGAAAGGATGGTTCGATGAGTTTGCTGTTGTTCGTCCAAACCCAGGACTTCGTTCCAACTGCGTTTAACCGGCAGCAACAACTCGGCGGTCAATTCACTGACGGTCAAACCGTCCAGAAATTTTTGATCGTGTTCGCGGTAACAGTGAGGCGGCAGCATCAGAAAATCGCCTTTGAACTGGTCGCGAGCTTTCAGATAATCCATGCCCGAAAGCAATCCGGCAACCGTCACGCCTTTGCCGAAGAAAGTGTTCTCGACCCGCGCTACCTGTAATCGAGTCCCGAACGTCTTGTTCATTTCATCAACGGCCTTTTTCAGCATTGGGTAAAAGATCAATCCCGTCGCCAAAGTCCCGTAAATCTTTTTTGCCTGAGTCGCTGAAAACTGGCCGCGTTCGCGCATTTTGGCAAGCTGCTTCATTCGTTTGGCGTGAGCATCAAAAAATTGCCGAACCATTCCAACGCCGTCTTCGATTTGCGGGTAATCGTCGCCTTCGCTGCCGCGCACGATTCGGTAATGAGTTTTCGGCGGAATCGGGCGGCCCGCGCGAATATAAAACTCATCGCCGAGAAAGGCGAAAACTGTTCCGAGCTTCTTCTTCAACTTGTTCTGAATTGGCGTGACCAGATCAATGATCTCTGCGCAGAACTTGTCGCTGACTTCGACCAACCGATTGCGATATTTGTGTTTGTCAGTAATTCCCAGCGGCACGACAGCAGTTGAAACTATGCCGGGGCTGAGTTCCGCCAGATCGTAAATCGTTTTGACCAGATGGTCGCCGTCGTTGATCGTCGGGCAGAGCACGACTTGGGCGTGGACTTCGATGCCGTGGTCAATCAGGTGTTTCATCTGGGCGATGATGTCCACCTGTTTGGGATTGCCCAGCAAGTAAGCACGCAGTTCAGGGTCAGTGGCGTGAACCGAAACATATTGCGGAGACAATCGCTGTTCGATTATTCGTTCGATTTCAGATTTCGTAATTGTCGAAAGCGTCGAATAGTTGCCGTACATAAACGAAAACCGAATGTCTTCGTCGCGCACCCACAGGCTTTTTCGAGAACCTTCGGGGTTTTGCTGAATGAAGCAGAACACGCAATCGTTGCCGCATTGGCGCGGAGTCATAGGCTCGAAATCAATTCCCCAAGGTTCGCTGTTGTCCTTTTCGACTTCGATTTGCCACTCTTCGCCGTCGGCTTTGATGACTTCAACCATCAGGTCTTCTTCGCCTGCGGTCAGAAATTTGAAGTCCAGCGCATCGCGGACTCGTTTGCCATTGATCGTCCAAACGCGGTCGCCAGCAGCAAGTTCAAGCTCTGCTGCCAGCGAGTCCGATTCGACTTCTATGATTTTGATTCCTTTGGCCATTAATTACAGGAGTTCGTCAATTGGTTTGAACTGCAAGCTTTGAGACTCGGCCACCGCTTCATAGGTAATGTGACCGGCGTAAGTATTAACGCCAGCTTTCAAGTGTTTATCTTTGGCGATGGCGTCTTTGAAGCCTTTGTTTGCCAGCTTCACGGCGAAAGGCAACGTAGCATTCGTCAACGCAAAAGTCGAAGTGCGCGGAACCGCTCCAGGCATATTCGCCACGCAATAATGCAGCACGTCTTCAACGTAGTAAGTCGGGTTGCTGTGAGTGGTTGGATGCGTGGTTTCGATGCAGCCGCCTTGATCCACAGCTACGTCAACGATCACCGCGCCTTTGTGCATGGTTTTGAGCATCGCCTGTTTGACCAAATGTGGAGCCGCAGCGCCGGGAATCAGAACCGCTCCGATAACCAGATCGGCGTTCGCGATTGATTCCTGAACATTGTAATCGTTCGACATCAGAGTTTTGATCTGAGCGCCGAAAATGTCGTCCAGATAGCGCAACCGCTCAAGGTTTTTATCCAGCACGGTGACGTTTGCACCCAGGCCGACAGCCATCTTGATCGAATTAATGCCGACGACTCCTCCGCCGATGATGACAGTTTTGGCCGGTAGCACACCGGGAACTCCGCCCATCAACACGCCGCGTCCGCCTTCGGGTTTTTGCAGGTAATGAGCGCCGACTTGCACAGCCATTCGCCCGGCGACTTCCGACATTGGAGTCAGCAGCGGCAAATGACCTTCGTCGTTGGTGATGGTTTCATAAGCGATGCCGGTGATTTTGCTGGCCAGCATTGCCTGCGTCAGTTTCGGGTCGGGCGCAAGGTGGAGGTAAGTGAACAGCAACTGGCCGTCGCGCATTCGTTGATATTCGGGGCCGACGGGTTCTTTGACTTTGACGACCATTTCGCCGCGTTGCCAGACTTCGTCGGCGGTTTCGACTATCTGGCCGCCTGCGGCTCGGAATTCGTCATCGCTGATGCCGCTGCCGATGCCTGCGTTTTTTTCGATCAGCAAAGTGTGGCCGAAATCGCTCAAGGTTTTGACGCCCGCCGGAGTTAGTCCGACTCGGCTTTCGTTGTCTTTAATTTCTTTGGGTAATCCGATAATCATTTTTTCTTCTCCATCTTGCTTGGTTCAGGCTCGACAGTCGGTTCAGGCTCAGCCTGCCTTCTGTTTCTGCTTTGACAATGGCCGATGACAGCTCCGTATATTGATCCGCAGGTCAGGTCGCTTTGCCCCAGGTCTTTGCATTTGGTTTTCACCCAGGCTTTGGTGGCTTCCTTGTCATCGCTTGTTGGTATGGCGTCGCAAAATCCCGGCGTAGGCTTGCTCTTTTGAAGGCAGGTACCCAGAAAAATAGCGTTTGATGCAACGGCGGAAATTCCGCTTTTGTCTTTGCTGCGTGCCAGAGTCTCTTTCAGGCAGGCTTCTTCATCGGCGGTTTCGCCAAACCTTTCAGCGGCCTTTTGGTCTTCCTTCACATCACCCGCGATCTGCGAAACGAAGTAAAAACACGCTCCGACACCCAGCATCAGCACCAGCATTAATCCTGCGGCGATGCTTAAACCGATCTTCCAACCTTTGGACATAATACCTCCCGGGTTTTTGGCTATTCGTCTTTGGGCAAATCCTTGCTGCCGACGATGGTCAGGTTCATTCCGATTTGGACGCTGACTTGTTTGCCGCCGACTTCGATCAGAGTTTTGCCGTTCAGGTACCAGCCCAACGAGCCGGTGGAAAATTCTTTGACTTCGGCCATCATCGGAATGTCGTTGATGACGACTTTGACTGGTTGTGCGCCTTCGCGGAATTCCGCGCGAGTTACAGGACTTTTGACTGCCATTTGTTGTTTCTCCTTTGAAAAGTTTGTAGTCCCGCCTTTAGGCGGAGTGGGTGTGACTGCCTAGGCCTTCCGCCTAAAGGCGGGACTACATGCGTTTTATCGTTTTAGGACATCGCCAGTGAAGATGTGAGCGATTCCTTGATTAAAGTTGTTGAGACAGTTTGAGGGCAAACCATTAGTTGTCTATTTGTGCCTTTTGCAATCTGCCGCTGTAATCAACGTAGATCGCTTTCCATTCTGAGAAAATATCCAGCGAAGTCGCCATTGCACCTTCGCGGTGGCCGTTGCCTGTGGATTTGGTTCCACCGAACGGCAAGTGGACTTCTGCTCCGATAGTTGCGGAGTTGACGTAAAAGATGCCGGTGTACATTCGCTCCATCGCCGTGAAGGCTTGATTCACGTCTTGCGTGTAAATCGAAGCGGACAAGCCATACTTCACGCCGTTTCCGATTTCGATGGCATCGTCCAGATCACGGCAGGGGATGATGCTGAGCACTGGGCCGAAGATTTCTTCCTGAGCGATTCGCATGTCTGGCGCGACATCCGTAAAGATCGTCGGTTCGATGAAAAAGCCGTGCTTGTGTTCGCCTTTTGTCAGGCGGTTGCCGCCCAGATGCAGCGTCGCCCCGTCTTCTTGTTTGCCAATCGAAATGTAGCCCAGAATTTTGTCTACGGCAGCCTGATTGATGACGGGGCCGACTTCGACGTTTTTCTTCAAGCCATTGCCGACGCGCAACACCCTGGCCTTTTCGGTCAGCTTTTCGACGAATTTCTTGTAAACCTTTTTGTGAACGACGATGCGCGAAGAAGCGGTGCAGCGTTGGCCTGAAGTTCCGAAGGCTCCCCAGACTGCGCCTTCGGCAGCCAGGTCAAGATCGGCGTCGTCCATAATCATAATTACGTTCTTGCCGCCCATTTCCAGCGAACAAATCTTTCCGTGCTGAGCCGCGTTGGTCGCCACAATGCGTCCGGTTTCGGTCGAGCCTGTGAACGAGACCAATCGAATGTCGCGGTGAGTGGTCAGCGGCGCTCCGGCGGCTTCGCCGGTTCCCATGACGACGTTGATGACTCCGGCAGGAATGCCAGCTTCTTCAGCGGCTTTGACCAGATTGACGGTTGACAGCGGAGTGTCTTCAGCGGGTTTGATGACAAGCGTGTTGCCGCAAATCAGCGCAGGCATCATCTTCCACGAAGGAATCGCCATCGGAAAATTCCACGGCGTAATCAGCGAACAAAGTCCGACAGGTTGGCGAACGCACATCGCCATTTTGTTTTGCAGCTCCGAAGGCGTCGTGTAACCGTGCAGGCGACGGCCTTCGCCTGCGGTGTAAAAAGTCATGTCAATTGCTTCCTGAACGTCGCCGCCGGTTTCTTTCAGGACTTTGCCCATCTCGCGGGTCATATCAATTGAAAGCTGCTCTTTGCGATCCATCAGAATCCGGCCAAGCTCGAACAGCATTTCGGCGCGTTTCGGAGCAGGCGTCGCCTTCCATTTTGGAAATGCCTCGCGCGCGGCTGTGACTGCTGCTTCGACATCTTCGTCTGTCGAGGCAGGGAAAAGGCCGACCAGTTCCCGCGTGTCCGCTGGGTTCCAGTTTTCCAGTAACTCGCCTCCGGCGGGTTTTACCCAACGGCCGGCGATATAGTTTTTGTAGACTTGTGCTTTGATGATGTTTTTTGTTTTAGCCATAGATGATTTCAAATTTTAGGTTCCATATAGGGACTGAGTTATTTCGAGCTGTCAGGCGCGGCGTGGCAGAGCAGGCAGCTAACGCGAGCATCGCGCCATTTGCCAGGATGTTTGTGCTGTCGCTCCATTTCTTCGAATTTCGCGGGCAGATGACATTTCAGACAATCTTCGCGCGCCAGGACGTTCACGTGTTCAGGTCTGGCAGGCATAGCTTTGGCCTTGTTGCGAGTTGAAAGAAAATACAAGCCGCCGACGACTGCGATAACGATTAAGGCAAAAATCAGGTCGCGTGATTTCATGTGGTTCCACCAGTGCAGGAAAATGTGATTGCTTTGTTCAAGGCAGCGACTGTAACAAACCGTTTGATTGAGTGTCTAGCGTTGTTGCTGAATAAATTGAGTGATAGTTGGACTTACCAGTTCTCTATTGCCATTACAGTACCGCGCGCGTCAGCAAGTGGTTTCTTGCTGAGTTGGCCGCTTGCTGACGCGCGCGGTACTGTAACGATCCCTGGCAGAAAAAAATGATGGAACTCTTGGGCTGATCGCCGTCCATTGCCAGTGAGAAGAGGGAAGTTTTGTAGACCGAACGATAGGTTCACGATTGACCAAAATTTTGAAGACGACCCGATGCTGAAAGCAATAAAGACGACCGCAACTCCAAGCGATGAAGAACTGCTTCGGCAAATGATAGCCGGAGACGCGGACGCTTTTGAGCAGCTTTATGATCGTCGGCAAGCGTCAATTTATCAGTACGCTTTGCGAATGAGCGGCGCTCCTGATTTGGCTGAAGACGTGGTTCAGGATGTGTTCATTGAATTTATGCGGGACGCTCGGCTGTTTGATTCGTCCAAAGGAACCGTTGCCGGGTATTTATTTGGGATGGCCAGGCACAGAATCTTTCGCCGCCTTGAGCGCGAGCGCCGGTTTGTTTCGATGGTTGGCAATGATGAACAGGAAGAGAATTTTGAAGATCGTTTTGTCGCCGAAGCCGATCCTTTTGGAGATTTGGAACGCAGCGAAACGGTCGAAACGGTTCGGCAGGCGATTTTGAGTTTGCCGGAGCATTACCGCGAAATCGTAGTGTTGTGCAGCTTGCACGAGATGAGTTACGAACAGGCCGCCGATGTTGTCGGTTGTCCGGTCGGAACAATCCGTTCGCGGCTGAATCGTGCAAGGACGATGCTGATTGAGAAGTTGCAGTTGCTGAGAGTGACAAGCGTTGCGTCGGTTCATCTGACGCACGCCGGGAGTGAAATATGAACTGTCAGGAATTTGAACAAACTGTTGCCGAACTGGCTGCCGACAAATTGATGTCGGCCAGAGCCAGAGTCGCCGCGTTGGCTCACGCCGCCGCCTGTGAATCTTGCGGCGACAGATTGGCGGCGGAACAGGCTCTGAATCATGAATTGAGTGAATTCGCCAACAGCACCAGAAACCAGCAGGCTTCGGTTCGATTGAGGCAATCGTTGAGAGCAGAGTTTGAAGCTCAGGCTCGGCACGTAAAGAACGCAGCTGATCCGCCTGTATCGAAAGCGATCCAAGAGCCTGAGCGCAAACCGTTTTTCAATTGGCAGTGGAGTTGGGGGCTGGCAGCGGCAGCGGCAATTGTTCTTGTTGTTGCCGTTTCGATCTGGCGCGGGCAGCAGACCTCAAAAGATAAAATGAACTTGGCTGGCGCATCGCCTACACCGACGGCAACGCCGGTTGCGCCGATGGCTTTGCCTGAAACCGTCGCGCCGCAAACCAACGTGGCTGCAAATGCGGAAGATAGAAAAGCGACTGGCAAAACTGTGAAAAGTAAAAAACTGCCTCAGCGTCGTCAGCAACCGGTTCAAAATTACGAAAGCAATCTGGCGTCGAATTACATCCCGCTCAGTTATGCAGCGGGTTCGGCTACTCCGGGAGAAAGTCTGGTTGTCCGAGTGGACGTGCCCAGAGCCACGCTGATTGCGATGGGCTTGCCGCTTAGCGCCGAACACGGAAATGGGATGGTCAAGGCGGATTTGAGAGTAGGCATTGATGGAGTTCCGCTGGCCATTCGATTGGTTCAATAAATAACAGGGAATTCAAAGATTTCGCTTGAGCATCACAGCAGGCTGAAACCTGAACTCCATGCTTTCTTTTGAGTGAAAAATATGAACAGAAAAGTTTTATGGCTGATGAGTGTAGTTGTTTCGTTGCTGCTGTCGGCTTCCGCCAACGCGCAACCGGGCAGGCGTGGAGGGCCGCCGCCCGGAGTTGGTGGGCCGCCGGACGGAAGTCAGAATCCCGGGCGCCCACCATTTGGGCCTCCTGGTAGCGGGCCGGCCATGCCTGGTGGGCCACAGTTCGATATGTTGTTGTCAGAGATTCGATTCGGCGGCAAGGTCGTCAAAGGCGCTCCGTACTCGGCTGCAATTATCACTGAAAACATACAGGTGTTGGCAGACGGCACTCGCATCAGCAACAAAAACGAAGGGAAATTTTATAGGGACAGCGAAGGACGAACTCGGCTGGAAAGAACCCTGACTATTGCCGGGCCATTTGTTGTCAGCGGCGAGCCTCCGAAAATGGCTTTTATTTACGATCCGGTTGCCGACGTGAGTTACATGCTGGAAGAAAGAAATCACATCGCCCGTAAGCTGTTTGCGCCATCTGGAGCGCGACCACCTGGGCAGCCTCGACCGGTATCGGATCAGGAAAAGACAGAATCACTGGGCAAACAGACAATCGAAGGTGTCGAAGCCGAGGGAGTTCGCACCACTTTCACAATTCCAGTTGGGCAGATCGGCAATGATCGTCCGATAGAAATTATTTCCGAACGATGGGAAGCGACCGAGTTGAAGGTAGTAGTTTTGAGCAAACACAAAGACCCGCGTTTTGGCGAAACTATTTATCGCCTGACAAACATCAATCGCAGTGAACAGGCAAAGTCCTTGTTTGAACTTCCAGCGGATTACAAGGTCGTCGAAGGCCGGCCTCCGAATGGCGGCGGTTCGCCGATGAGAGATGGGCGCAGACCGGGCGATTTTTGATCTTTTATACAATTCATTCATTTCGCAGTGTGAGTTTGCATTTACGCCGAATGTTGTAGCGCAACAACCAATCGAATTTTCCCAATTCAGTTTGATTGGTTTGGTGGTTCAATGTTCGGCGATTTTTTTTCCACAAACTGCTTGCTAACACATTCCGCAATGGCCTGGCTGAGTGGCGCAAAAAACTTCCATAATTCGTGGAACTAAAATTCGGCTTCAAAGCCATCGCTGGTGAAGACAAATTCAACGGGAATATGAAATGCCGACGATCTGCATTCGCGTTCCCAAAACTTCCAATCCTATTTCCAATGATGACTGAAGGAGAGATTCAATGAACAAATCTAAAATGAGTTTGAAAGTAATTTTTATGGCTACGATGATGCTGTGTTTGTCGGTTGCGGCTCTGGCTCAACAGCGCCCGCAGTTTGATCCGCTGATGAGATTGAAGCATACATTGCAGTCAGCAAATGCTCCGGCATTGAGCACGGCGCAGGAAGATCAGTTAAAAGCTTTAATTCAGCAGGCGCACGACGCGCATCCCGGTGCGCCAGACCCGGCGCTTCAAGCTGCGCACGAGGCTTTGGAAGCTGCGATCTTTGCCGGAAACCAGGCGGCTGCTGATGCACAAGTTGCGATCATCGCTAATCTGAGTTCCGCAATGATGAGCAACGGGCTGAAAGGCCATGCCACTTTCACGATTCAAGCGCTTGCCGTGATCAAGAGCAACCAGGCGCAGTTGGATGCTTTGGTTCAGAAGATTGGCTCTGCTGGAGTTGTGGAATTGATGGGATCACTGGTTGGCGGACCAGGCCGTCCAGGTGGTTTGGGTGGACCCGGCGGACCAGGAGGCCCCGGCGGCGGTCGTCCCGGTGGATTCGGAGCCGGACGCCCCGAACCACCAACCAGACCGTAGCAAATGAAAAATGAAGCAGAAGTCTTATTTGACTGAAGACCCGTGACCGATGTTTGTTGCCAGCAGGAGCAAACACTGGTCACGGGTCTTCTTTTTCAATTTCAGCGAATTTTGCCCATCAACTTGCGAATGAACGGAGTCACCGCCAGCAAAACTACTGCCGCCATAACCGGCACGCTGGCGACTTTGCTGAACAGGCCAACCAGTGCTTCCTGAGAGCCAGCTTCAAAATAACCGGCGGCGATTCCGGCGGCGAAGTTGCCAAACGAAATCGAAAGAAACCAGACGCCCATCATCAAACCGGCCAAACGTTGCGGAGCCAGTTTGGTCGTCACGCTCAAACCGACCGGGTACAAACAGATTTCGCCGATAGTCTGAAGCACATAAACTCCGACCAACCACCACGGCCCGGCTTTGCCTCCGCTGACCAGCAGCATTGAAGCTACGGCCAGCAACGATGCTCCTAAGCCTACAAACAACAACCCAAGTGAAAATTTGACAGGGCTTGATGGTTGTTTGTCGCCCATCTTCTTCCACAGCAGCACAAACAACGGAGTCAGCAGCACAACGAAAATTGCCGGGCTGGATTGATACCAGCCTGCCGGAAATTCGTAGCCCAAAATGTTGCGGTTGGTCAGGTCGCGAGCGAACAAGCTGAAGCTTGATCCAGCCTGTTCATAACAAGCCCAGAAGATTATTGAAAACAGGAACAGGATGATGATTGCGCCTACCGGTTTCTTTTCTTCCGGCTTCAAGAAGATCAAAAACAGCCATGCGATAAAAAGAGCAACGCCAATAACCATGATCAGCGATTGATACTTGACGATTGGTTCCGGGCCAAAAAACAACAAGCCGACTGCGGCGCAAATGGCGGCCATAAACAAAATGCCCTGAATCCCTCGTTTGCGAGTTTCAGCGTCGGTCTGAGCAGGTGGATGGCCAACGTGAGCCAGCCGGTCTTGTCCCATCACGTATTGAATCAACCCGGCAG
>JAGNMH010000480.1 GCA_017991275.1 Acidobacteriota bacterium | reverse complement strand
CCAACCGCCCGAAGGCTTTATCCCGTGGGAATGGTCGCCCGATGGAACCATGCTGGTGGGTTGGCAACCGCCGATGCCGCAACGGGAACGGCGAGGAATCGTGGTGTATTCATTCGATCAACAGAGGTATGACAGTCTGCCGGGAAACGGAATGTATCCTGTCTGGCTGAACGACAACCGGCGAATTCTGTATCGAGAAAACAACACTCTGTTCCTGCTGGATCGAATGACCGGCCAGTCGCAAAAGATTTATGCCGTGAGTCCGCCGAATCAGATTGGGCATCACCAGCTTTCGCGCGATAACCAGCGGCTGTATTTCACCAGTGTCAGCGTTGATGCCGACATTTGGATTCTGCCCCGCAAATGACGCTCCGCCGGTTTTGGCTGTGCGCGAAACCGTATGCTACATTCCGTCTGCGAAAGTAATTTTGGCAGTGAGGTAAAAAACAAAATGCTGGAAACTTACCAGGCCACTTTGCAAGACAACCATCTGGAATGGAGCGATGATCGTCGCCCGCAATTGCAGACCACCCAGAAAGTAAACGTTTTTGTTACGATCCTTGACCAATCCCAAATGACTTCAAATGGGAAAGCGATGGCCGAAGCTCTTGAGAAACTCGCAGCCGCTGGCGCTGTAAATGACATAACCGATCCAATCGAATGGCAGCAACAACAGCGCCAGGATCGTGCGTTGCCAGGCAGGGAGTAACAATGTCTTCGATGCCTATTGACAGCAACATCATCATTTACGCTGCGCAGTCTCAGCATAACGACTTGCGTCACTTTATCGCGCAAAATGCCTCTGCAGTTTCAGCGGTTAGCTACATCGAAGTCGTTGGCTATCACAAATTGACCGAGCAGGATCGTAACTTTTTTGAAGCCTCCTTTTTCGCAACACAGGTTTTTCCAATTTCTAAAGACGTGCTGGAACAAGCCACCCAATTACGCCAAATGAGAAAGCTGTCGTTGGGCGATGCCCTGATCGCAGCAACTGCCCTGACTCATCAATTAACGCTGGTAAGTCGCAACATCAAAGATTTTTCCTGGATTGCGAACTTACAGCTTCACAATCCGTTTGATTCCACAACGCAAGATTCCTGAATACGGGGGAAGTTTGATCAGCGCCACAACCAATCGCATCGGCGAGCTTCAACAAACCATCGAAAGTGTCATTCGCGGCAAGTCGGAAGCCGTGCATCTGGCAATTGTCACTCTGCTGGCCGGAGGTCATCTGCTGGTTGAAGACGTACCCGGCGTTGGCAAAACGACTCTGGCGCAAAGCATCGCTCGTTCGCTGGATTGCAGTTTTCAGCGAATTCAATTCACCAGCGATCTGCTGCCTTCCGACATTGTCGGAGTTTCAATTTACAACCAACACTCCGGCGATTTTGAGTTCAAACCCGGCCCGATCTTCGCGAACATCATACTGGCCGATGAAATCAACCGCACCACCCCAAAAACTCAAAGCAGTTTGCTGGAGGCAATGGCCGAAGGCCGCGCGACAATCGAAAACCGGACTTACGATCTGCCACGTCCTTTTCTGGTGCTGGCAACGCAAAACCCGATTGAACATCACGGAACTTATCCGCTGCCGGAATCTCAATTAGACCGCTTTCTGATGCGCGTCAGGATGGGTTATCCGTCCATGACCGAAGAAAAGGAAATTCTGCGCCAGCACGCGGCGCTGGCGCACCATCATCCGCTGGACGATCTAAGGCCGGTAATGAGCGGTGACGACGTTCTGGATTTGCAGGAAGAAATCAAAAATGTTCGCGTTGACGATGTGCTGCTGGATTATCTGATGGAAATCGTCGCGGCAACTCGCAATTCCGAAATGCTGGAACTTGGCGTCAGCCCTCGCGGTTCGTTGGCATTGCACAGGGCGGCTCAGGCGCTGGCTTTTACCGAAGACCGGGCTTACTGCATTGCCGACGACATCAAACGACTGATCGTTCCGGTCTTTGCCCATCGCGTCACTGTCAACGCGCGTTACTCAAACCGCCAACGCACACAAAATGCCGCCGAACTGGCGCTGACTGAAATCATCAAAACCGTCCACGTGCCGATTTAATTTTGAATTTCAGATTTTGGATTTTGATCCCTTCAATCAAAACTCGCGTCCAAGGAATCCAAAATCTAAAATCTAAACTTCAAATGCTGAGCTTCCTTCGCCAAAACAGATCGCGCCGATTCGTTGCCGTCTCAGCTTCGCTGACCGGCGCAGCCGTCGTTACTGCGGCAATTGGCGGCTTGGCCAGTCAGTCAGGCAGATACGAATTCGCGGCAATCAGTTCCAGGATCGCGCTTGGCCTGGCGGTTGCAGTAGTTCTTTATGTTTTGCCTCAGCTTTTTCGCAATGTGCAGTGGCGGTCAAGTTACGCAACGCAAGTTCCGAACGCCGGGCTGATTTTCGGCGCGGTGATTCTGATGGTCACTGTGCTGGCATTAACCAGCGGGAATAATCTGCTGTATGTTGTGCTGGCAGTATTGTTGGCGACGATGATTGTTTCGATTGCATCGGCGAGGCTGAATTTATACAGATTGAAACCGTCAGTTCGTTTCCCTGATCACATTTTCGCCGGAGAATCTGTTCCTTTTGAAATCACGTTGAAAAGCGAAAAACGATTGTTTCCGTCGTTTTCACTTTCTGCCGACCTGGTCGAAGAACATAAGGCTCAGGACTCTGAATCGAAATCCTTGCAGCAACAAGCCGTTGCGCTGGGATATTTCCCCGTCATTCCGGCACGCTCACACGCCAGAAGTTCGATTGAGCGACATTTCGACCGGCGCGGCATTTTTCCGGTTACCGGGTTCATCATCAACACTGGATTCCCTTTCGGATTTGTCGAACAACGCCGTTTCATCAAATGGCGCAGCGAAATCGTCGTTTACCCGCAACCGGAACCGATTGAAGATTTCGCTCATCTGTTGCCGCTGGTAACGGGGCGAATCGAAAGCCGCGCCAAAGGGATTGGCACTGATCTGTATGCCATCCGGCCCTATCTGGCCAGCGACCACCATCATCGCATTGATTGGAAGGCGACCGCCAAAACCGGTCAGATGATGGTTCGTGAATTCACCCGCGAAGACGATTGGCGTATCACCGTCATTTTTGATTCGCAAGCTGACGAACTGCTGGCCGCCGAAGACGGTTTCTCCGAAAAGTTTGAACGCGCGATTACTTTTGCCGCCAGTTTGCTGTCGCATTTCATCAACCTTGGAGGCGAAGTCAGATTGCTGACCGCCTATGACGACACAGGTTTTGGCTCTGAACAGTCGCACCTGTTTGAGATGCTGCGGCATTTGGCGCAACTTTCTGTTACTGAATTGAATGAAAAAGAATTGCTGACCGACAATCAACAAAATTATGGCTTTCAGATTTTGATTACTCCAAGTCGCGCGGCTTCGGCATCATCGTTTAACTCGTCGGCTCAGATCATCAGCTTTGAAGAATTGATCTAAATGAACTTCAATCGCTTCTTCATCGGGTCATCTTATTCGCTGCTTGCAGTCAGCTTTGCGATGCTGGCGGCAACGCGGCGATTGGACGCTCCTTCGTTTTTCATGTTCGTTGGAGCGCTGACGGCTGGCTGTTTGATTGACCTGGGGCTATTGCGTTGGAACCTTTCTCGCCATCTGGCAAACGTTTTGATAATCATCTGGCTGGGCGTGGCGCTGATTGAATGGCAGCTTTTTCACGCCTCGCCGGTTTCAGTAATCACGCATTTCGTTCTGTTCGCCGCTTCGCTGAAATTGCTGCGGCCAAAAACCAACCGCGATTGGTTATGGTTGCACATAGTTTCTTTCTGCATTGTCCTGATGTCCGCTGGAATGATGATGGGAACGACCTTCATGTTCTTGCTGATTGTTTATCTGCTGGCGGCGGCTTCGACTTTCATCACATTTGAAATTCGCCGCTCGCAACAGGCATTTGAGAAAGAAGCCGGCAACCGTGAAGTTCGCAACCAGGAACAGGGTAACCCGGAAACAGGAGGCCTGAAGGTGGCGATTGAATTGTGGCGCGAGGTAAATGACCAACGCCGCACATTGCAGGAACCGGGCGGGCGCAGTCTATTTTTCTTTTCGGCCCTGGCGATGGTGGTTATCCTGCTGCTGGCCGCGCCGCTGTTTTTTGTCGTTCCCAGGGTTACAAATGGCGCGGGGCGCGCCGGGTTGTTGCAAGGTGAAGCTCTTTCAGGTTTTTCAGACACAGTGCGATTGGGCGAAGTAGCGCAGGTCAAATTAAATCCACAAATCGTCATGCGCGTTCGAGTCAGTTTCCCAAGCGGCCAGCAAAGCCAAAGTCAGCAGCAATCGCTGCGCTGGCGCGGAGTCACGCTGGATCATTACGACGGCCAAAGCTGGAACAATTCCGGCCCCGACCCTCTGCCTATTCGTCGCTACGGCGAAGCTTTTCGTCTGGACGAACATGACTATCGCCGGGGCGTCACCGAACAACAGTTCTTCATGGAACCGCTTGAGCTAAGGAATGTTTTTGCCGCTCCACGCCCGGTGTTGGTGTCAGGAGTTCCTGATTTGTTGCGCGATCTTGGCGACGGGCTTTGGACTGAAGCCTACCGCCTGAACAAACTCAATTACTCGGTTTATTCCGACACTTCGATTCCAAACGACGAGGCACTGGCTGCTGATAACTCACGCGAATATCCGCGCAATATCACCCAGCGTTATCTGCAACTGCCGGAAAACCATGACCGCCGCATTGACCAACTCGCCACCCAACTTACCGAAAACGCGAAAACTCAGTTTGAAGCCGCGCGGCGCATCGAACATTACCTGCGAACTCAATTCGATTACACGCTGGATTTGCAGCGCGTTGAAGACGGCGACCCTGTGGCTGATTTTCTGTTCAACACGCGCGCCGGTCACTGCGAATACTTCGCCTCGGCGATGGTATTGATGCTGCGCGCGCGTCGCATTCCCGCTCGAGTGGCGAACGGTTTTCAGACCGGCGAATACAATCCGACTGCCGACGTTTTCACCGTGCGCCAGTCGGACGCCCATTCCTGGGTTGAAGCCTACTTTCCGCAAAGCAAGTGGGTGGCGTTCGATCCCACGCC
>JAGNMH010000479.1 GCA_017991275.1 Acidobacteriota bacterium | reverse complement strand
CACCGTCTGCCAGATGCCAGAGACGGGCGTGTACCAGATGCCTTGCGGTTTCAATTGCTGTTTGCCGCGCGGCTGTTCGCCAGTGTCTGATGGATCAGTGACCGCGAGCATCACTTCATTCGCGCCGTCTTTCAGATACGGCGTGATGTCGAACGTGAACGCATCGAAGCCACCCGTGTGCGAACCGACGAGGCCGCCGTTCACCCACAGCACACATTCATAATCCACCGCGCCGAAGTTAAGCAGAATGCGTTCGCCGCGCCACGCGGCAGGCATGCTGAACGAACGGCGATACCACAAACGCTGATCGGGTTGCAGCGCTTTGCCTGCACCGGAAAGCGAAGCCTCGACGGCAAACGGCACGAGAATCTGTCCGTCGAATTTCGTTGGCGCGGGCGCGGTCTTCGCGGTGATTGCGTATTCCCACAAACCATTCAAATTCTGCCAGCGTTCGCGCACGAACTGCGGACGCGGATATTCACGCCACGCATTGTCAGGCGTGACTTTCGCGCCCCACTCGGTTGTGAGCGTGACTGGCGCGGGTTTCCAGGTTTGCGCGCTGACAGCGACGGTCAATAAGAGCGTGATGCAGTAAGTAGATAAGTATCGAGTCATTTTCCTGGTTTCCTCTTGGCGGATGACGCCGCCACTGTTCCGGTGGATTCGCGCACGATCAGCTTTGGCGTGATCTTGTATTCGCGCCCTTCTTTGCTGTCGTTCGTGGCCGTATGCAACAAGGCTTCGACCGCCGCACGTCCGATTTCTTCGCGCGGCAACGCGACCGTCGTCAGCGGCGGGTTGGTCAATTCCGCAAATAAAATATCGTCAAAGCCAACCACCGAAACGTCTTCGGGCACGCGCAAACCGGCTTTGTGCAATTCACGCATCGCGCCCATCGCCATCAAATCATTTGCCGCGACAATCGCCGTCGGTCGTTGCTTTTGTTGCAACATCGCGGCGACTGCTTGTTGCCCGCCCGTCGCCTTGAAATCGCCTTCGTAAATAAACGGCTGCGATTCGTATTTCTTCATCGTCTTGGTGAACGCAAGCAGACGCCGTTGCGCCGATTTCAACCGCTGTGGGCCGCTGATGTAAGTGATGCGCCGATGTCCGAGTGCGAGCAAATGTTCGACGCCCGCGCGAATGCCTTTTTCGTAATTGACCACGATGTTGCTGACGTACGGCCCCACCTGTCCGACGTCCAAAAACACGACGGCGATTTCGCGCGCCGCCAACCGGGCCGCCAGCGACACATCCATTTCCGAAGTCATCACCGCGACGCCGCTGACGCGCTGTTCAAGCAGGCGTTGGACGCTCGCCACCGTGCGCCCAGCATCATAATTCGTATTGGCCAGCGTGATTTCGTAGCCTTTTTGATTGGCACATTCCTGGATGCTCTTGACCAGTTCAGGGAAAAACGGATTAGATAAATCGGACAAAATCAAACCGAACGTATGGTTGTTGCGCGTCGCCAGATTGCGCGCATGCGCGTTGGGCGTGTAGCCATTCCGCTCAACTACTTCCCGCACTCGCTGTTTGACCTCGTCACTCACATAGCGCGTCCCGTTAATGACGTGCGACACCGTCGCCGTTGAAACCTCTGCCAGTCTGGCAATGTCACGGATTTTCATAAGCGAAAACAACGCAGGAACATGGCTCCTGCTGCCGAAGAAAAATTGAATCCCAGCAAATAGCTTGTGGCTCCTTTGCATTTGGAAGGAGCTTTGATTTTCGAGATGTTGTTTGAGTTGGTGAACCGGTTACGTAACCGGTTTACCAAGGTGGTATAACCACAGCCATTTTCTGCGGTCAATATTTTGAAAGGAAAGCGATAAGCAGGCAGAGGTGTGCTTATTTTTTTTTTGCAGTGTATGTCGGGTTGCGTTCGGTAGGCAGCGGCGCGTTGACGGCGGCAAACCGTCGCAATAAATCACCTAGCAATTCATCGCGCCTTGCTTTGTTCGTGTTGGCGAGGTTGTTGCGTTCACTGATGTCAGAGCAAGGTTGGATTCAAGCTTATGTTGTAGCCGGCATCATATTCGTCGCGCCAGGTTTGTTGGTGCCAGCCGAAAAGCATAATGCAACGCATCCACTCCGGGTTGGCGCGGATAGGTGTCGGCTAGCGCAGTCAGGTTTAACAGGACGAGCAGCAAAAACAACGCAGATCAAAAAATGAAGATGGGCTTTTTCATAAATTTCCTTTCGCGGACAGAATTGAAATCTTTGACAGAACTTTGCGGCGTAACGTATACAAACCGTCATTCCGCATTTCACACTCAAACTGAATGGCAAACACGAAAATGAAACGAATTAACGTAATTGACTCGCACACCGGCGGAGAGCCGACGCGGCTTATCATCGGCGGAGGGCCGGAACTTGGTAATGGCTCGATGGCGGAACGACTCGCAATTTTCCGGGATCAGTTCGATCAGTACCGAGCTGCGACCGTCAACGAACCGCGCGGTTCCGATGTTGTCGTCGGCGCTCTTTTGTGCGAACCGGTTGACCCGGCTTGCGCGGCGGGCGTCATCTTTTTCAACAACGTAGGCTATCTGGGAATGTGCGGACACGGCACGATTGGTTTGGTAGCTACGCTGGCTTACCTGAACCGCATTCAACCGGGTTCACATCGCATCGAAACTCCTGTGGGAGTCGTCACCGCGACCTTGCACGAATCCGGCGAAGTCACGGTCGGCAATGTCCCCAGTTACCGTTCGGCCAAACGCGCAGCGGTTGAAATCGCCGGTCACGGCAAGATCTACGGCGACGTAGCCTGGGGCGGCAATTGGTTCTTTCTGGTGGATAACAATGAAGCTCACGGACAAGAGTTGACGCTTGATAACGTTGAAGCCTTGACCGAATTGACCTGGAAGATTCGACAGGCTCTGCCGCAACAAGGCATCACAGGTGACGACGGCAAAGAAATTGATCACATTGAATTATTCGGGGCTTCGATAATTGCCGACAGCAAAAACTTTGTGCTGTGTCCCGGCAAAGCTTATGACCGTTCGCCGTGCGGAACCGGAACCAGCGCCAAGCTGGCTTGTTTGTACGCCGACGGAAAATTAACCGAAGGCCAAATCTGGCGACAGGAAAGCATCGTCGGCGGCGTGTTTGAAGGCAGCGTCAAAATTGTTGATGGCAAAGTTCATCCATTCATCAAAGGCTCCGCGTTCGTCAACGCCGAAGCCACTTTGATTTTAGATGAACGCGATCCGTTCTGTTGGGGAATTGCTCAATGACTTTCGACGTGGTGATTGTTGGCGCAGGCATTGTCGGGGCAGCCTGTGCGGACGAATTCGCTCAATCGGGTTTGCGCGTCGCCGTCATCGAAGCTGGCCAAATCGGCGGCGGAGCCACAGCGGCGGGAATGGGTCACATCACAGTGATGGATGATTCCGAAGCTCAATTCGCGCTGACCAATTACTCGCAACAACTCTGGCGCGCGCTGGCCGTTGAACTTCCTCAAGACACTGAATACGTCGAATGCGGAACGATGTGGGTCGCAGCCGACGACGAAGAAATGGACGAGGTTCATCGCAAACAAGCGTTTTACCAACAGCGCGGGTTGCCCGCAGAAGTTCTGGACGCCAAGGCTTTGGCCGAAGCCGAGCCGAATCTTCGCACTGGATTGGCTGGAGGTTTGCGAGTTCCGCAGGACGGCGTGACTTATCCGCCCTGCGGGGCGCGCTTTTTTATCGAACGAGCACAGACGCTCGGCGCGGAAGTTTTTCAGGGAAAGTCCGTCGTTGAACTGACAGGCAAAGGCGCGCGATTGAGCGACGGCGAATTCATCAGCGCAGGCTTCACTGTCAACGCGACCGGCAGTTGGGCGCCGGAATTAACGCCGGGCATTGATGTGCAAAAACGCAAAGGCCATCTGGTTATCACTGATCGTTATCCCGGATTCGTTCGCCATCAACTAATAGAGCTTGGATATTTGAAAAGCGCGCATTCTATCGCGACGGATTCAGTGGCCTTCAATGCTCAGCCGCGAAAGACAGGACAAATCTTGATTGGTTCGTCACGACAGTACGGAGTCGAAGACAAGCAAGTTGACCAACCAATTCTAATCAGAATGATTTACCGGGCCGTTGAGTACATGCCGCGACTGACTAAACTTTCAGCTATACGCATCTGGACTGGCTTTCGCGCCGCAACGCCGGATAAGTTGCCACTGATTGGTCCGAGTGCAGTTGAAAACCTTTATCTGGCGACTGGCCACGAAGGGTTGGGAATCACGACTTCGTTGGGCACGGCGAAGCTGCTGGCCGATCAAGTGTTGAACCGAACTCCGGCGATTCCGATTGAACCGTATTTGCCGTCTCGATCAACTGAGGAGGCCGCGCATGCCTGATTCCATAACGCTGCAAGTCAACGGCCAGTCAGTCACGGTTCCTGCCGGAAGTATGGTTTCAACTGCGGTTGCCGTTGCTCAGGAAGGTGCCAGTAGCCCGCGCGTGAGCAAGGGCTTGGCCAACGCAGGCAAAGCCCTTGCTCACGCGCGGGCTACTGACACTATGTCCTTCGCCTTCTGTCACTCGGTGACGGGCGAAGCGCGCGCGCCGCTCTGCGGAATGGGAATTTGCTTTGAATGCCGCGTGACAATTAATGGTCAGGCTCACAGCCGCAGTTGCCAGATTCCCTGCCAGTCAAACTTAAACGTTGTTACGGAATGTGGAGTTGGAAATGTGGAAGGTGGAATACGCTTCGGACAAGCGAATCCGCAATCCGCAATCCGCAATCCGCAATCCGAGATTCTGATTGTTGGAGCTGGCCCCGCTGGAATTGCTGCGGCCATTCGCGCCTCGGAGAGCGACAAACAGGTTTGTGTTATTGACGACAACCCGGCTCCTGCTTCGCCGGGAGGACAAATCTGGCGCGGCGACCAAGCGCAACCGAGTTCGCCGGAAGCGCGCAAGTGGTTCGAGCGGTTGAAATCCGTCAACGTCAGCTTCGTTCATGGCGCGCGGATTTTCGCTCAGCCTGAAGCCGGGCGGTTGCTGGCGGAAACTGCGGACGGCAATTGCGATTTGAGATTTGAAAAACTGATTCTGGCGACGGGAGCGCGCGAACGCT
>JAGNMH010000478.1 GCA_017991275.1 Acidobacteriota bacterium | reverse complement strand
GGAAGACCAGGATAAGCCGCCAGCCGACGACGCGCCGATTGAAAAGCTGGTCGCTTATTGGAGCACTCGCGGTTATTCGGATTTTGAAGAAGTCGCTCCGAAACCTTCGGACAAAGTCCGCGAACGGTTACTGGAAGCTTTTGAAAATCGTCCGTGGCTGCCGCCCGGATTGACCGGACTGTTTCCCGAAACTTCAGACGTTTATGACCGCCTGTACAAATTGCTCAACGAAGACACGAATGAACAAGCCAACTGGAAAAACATCATCCGTCTGAAACTTAAGCACGAAAGCTCATATTTCCGCGACGAACTGCTGAGCGAAGTCGGCAATTTCGGCAAGTTCAATTATTCAGACATCTCTTCGCTGCGCGCATTGGTAAAACTGGATTGGGAAGCGGCCAAACCTTTTGTCGAACAGATGGCCGGCAACTCCTTGCCTCATGTTGCCGCCGAAGCGCAGGTGCTGCTTTACGAACAGGCCAGTCGCACGAACGATTCATCTCAGATCGAAGCCTTGCGCGCTCAGTTGAAGGTAATGGTTGCCAATCGAATGACTCCGGTCCCTGCTCGGCAAGCGGCGCTGGACAGTTTGATGAAAAGCGAGTGGAGCGGACAGGAGGAATGGTATGCCTCTTTATTTGCAGACACCTCGCTTTCCGGCGTTCGGCTGGAGGAAAAGAAGGTCAATGACAAACAGAGAACTGACTTGAAAGGCGGATCGAACAGAGTGTTTCGGCCTCAGATGATGGATGAGGAAGCTGTGCAGAATTCGCTGTGGACTCCGTTGCTGACCAATTCGGCCAAACTTGTTCCGGTGGTTTTGAACTTGGTGGGCAACGGTGATCGCGCTATTCATCTGGCGGCGGTCAGTTGTTTGACTCAGTTTCTGGCCGGTAGAGCCGGAGCGAAAGAGCAGAGAACCCGGGTCGCGCTGGCTTTGCTGCCGTGGTTGAGCCAGCCGGATTGGGGAGGCACAACGGATCGTTGGTCGTTCATTGAAAGTATGGCGAATCTTGATGTGCCCGAAAGCGTGCCGGGTTTGATCTGGGTATTGGATAACGACGAAATGCCAGAAAATCGAGCGACAGCGGCAAGCGTGTTGGTCAAATACAAAAATCCGCAAGCCATTCCGTCGCTACGCCGCGCGCTTGGTCGTGATGGCGAAGAAACCCTGCGTCAGATCATCATCGTCGCTTTGGCCGAGCTTGGCGGCTTCACAGACGGCGAAGCCGCCAACGCCATCGAAGCTTATGCCCGCCGCTTTCTGACCGAAGACGGCGAACGGGAAATCAACGATGCTTTGGATGGAACTTCTGAAAAACAATTGCCGCTGCAAATCAGCATCGGTCTGGTTTACGCCCAAAGCGAGAGTGTGAAAATTTCAGATGGTCTGGCTGCTGTGCTTTTCAACCGCGCAAAAGTTTTGCGAAAGACTCAGCCGGAATTGGCCAGAAAAATTCTTTCAATCGCTCAACAATCCAACGGCATTGTCGCCGACCTGAATCTGGTTGATTGCATCGCCGAAGGCTGGGTTGACCTGGAGGCGGTCAAGTCGGCGCTGGAAACGCGCGCGCAATTGCGAAAGAACACAGGCGACAAGCTGGAAGAATTGTTCAAACAGGGCGGTTATCAAACCGGATTGGCCGCAGTGATTCTGGCCGACGAAGACAGGTTCCGCAGCGTTCTGGCAGGCCGCGATGCGAATGCTCAACTGGCATTGCTGGCTGCGGCGCGTTACCTGCGCGAAAAACTCACTGTCGAATTGGTCGGCAAGCTGATTGTCGCGAATGCCAGCCTGACAGCCGCCGCTGAAAGTTATCTGGAAGTCGAAGACAGCGCCGAAGCCCGCAAGTTGATCTGGGCGCGGCATCCCGGCGAAGCGAAAATCCTTGGGCAACAATTCAGTATGATTGAAGGGCCGCCGGGACGGTCCATGCCGCTGACCGGTTGGGAAGAGAAAATGCGCAACGAGGTTCGTCGCCCAAACGGTCAAGACGGCCCCGAAGAAATTTACGCCATTGTGCCGGGGTTCAATCCCGAAGTTTACAACAGCATCATCGTCAGAGTTGGTAAGGGACAGGCTGAAGTCCGCCTGCAACAGGCCGAAGGCCGCCGTCTGACCAGAATGCTGACTTCGGACGAATTGCAGGAATTGAAGGAATTCACTTCGCGCGAAGAAGTCGAAAACCTTAAGCCAGAAAGCCGATTTGAATCACAGGTCTATCACGGGCCGGCGATGCAATTCGAATATCTGCGGCTGAACAAAGACGGCGGGCGCAGAATCATGGTGGCCGCACCGCGCCGCGCGCCTAAAAATGACGCCACGCTGCACGAACAACTCAGCGGGCTGTTTTATCGTTTGAGCCGAAGCGGCGAATTCAAATTGCGCTACAGTTTGGAAGACAAAATCCCCGGCGTCGAAGTCCTGGTGGCGGAAGACAAACGTCAGGTCTTTTCGATTTGCCAGGAAGCCGGGCAGCTTCGCGTCATGGTTTCAGTCGAAAATCCGAATCCGAACATCGCGCCGGAAAAATCATTTGAGTGGCGCTCACTGGTCGGCGGCCAGTTGGGAGCGCCTGTGGATGAACCCGCGAATTGCCAATCAGGGAATTTGCTTTGGAGCCAGACCGAATGGATGCGTGATCTGCGAATGAAAGCGGGAGCGATGTTCGATCCGCGCGCCAGGCTTGGAAACGTCTGGTTTGCCCAGGCAAGCATGGAAAACGATCCTGGGATCTGGAAGTTTGAAGAAGGCAAGTCACCCGCAAAGATCGTCGCTGGCATTTTCGGAAACCTGATTCCAACTCCCGACGGCAAATGGTTGATTGCCAAAAAGACGATTCAAACCAATGACAATTACGAAAACCGCCTTGTGCGCATTCATTTGCCAACAGGTCGCGAATACCCTGTCGGTGTTACGGGAAGCCCCGATCTTATTCCGTTAAGTTTTATAACCGCGCACAACAAACTGCTGCTCAGCCAGCAACAGTTTCAATACAGGCCGGAATCCAGCGTAGGCAATTTCTTCCTGCTGGACGCTGAAACCGGACAGACTCAACCCGTCAAGGGCGAGTTCCGCCCGCTGATTAACGCCTATGCTCGTCCGCTTCAGCCCACAGACAAATTGGCCGAAAAACCAAACGAATTCTGGGCTGCGCTTTACGACGCCAAGAAAAAAGTGACAGTCGTTGGCCGTTACGACACGCGAACATTCGGCTTTGCTCCGGTAGTCGAACTGCCTGAAATCCGCCTGAACAGCGCCGACACCTGGGCTGATGCGGCGGCAGGGAAACTGTATTTTGTCTACCTGGGGCATTTGCTGCGCGTTCCGCTGGCAAAGTAATGTCGCCAACAGGTGAAAATCTTGTGATTCGTTTGCTCGCTAAAGTATGATCCCGCTGGTTCAAGATTACAGTTAAAAACATCATTACCGCTTCATCGTCTGCCGAGCAAAAGCCCGAACGGCGATGAGGCAATCAGCAGTTTAGAAAGGCGGGCAAAATGAGCGAAAGTCAGTTTCAACTGACCGCGTTGACTGAAATCGCGCGGCGTTTGACAGAAGTGCAGTGGCGAATTCTGCAGGCTTTGAAAAATAAAGGGCCGGGATTGCTCCTGGAAGTCGCGGTGCGCGTCATGAAATTCCCTGAAGACGTGCAGGAGCCTTTGCGTCAGTTGCAAGCTGCCGGATTGGTTACGACTCAATCGGTTTCGGGCGGGCAATTCGGCGGTGAGTTGTTTTCGCTGACTTCACCGGGCGAACGCGCTTTGCGTTTGATGAATGATCCGGTCTTTCAGGTGACTCAATCCGCTCAATCTGCTCAATCGGGCCAGCCTGCGGCGGCGATGGCTCCTGTCCCCAAATCCGCAGCCGATCCGCGCGTGCAGGAAGCCGAGTTGCTGAAAAAGTTGGGCGACGTGGCCACTGAAAAAGGCGATCTGGACAAAGCGATTGATTATTACCAGCAAGCGTTGACTGTGACGCGCGATCTGGCCACCGGAGGAGAGACGAAATGAATGCTTCCGGTTGGCCCGCCTGGATCAGCAATCCTACGTTATGGTTATGCCTGCTGGCCGGAGCAGTCGGAGCGATTTGGGCGCTCAGCGAAATCGTCGGCGAATTTCGTACTGAAACTGGCCGCGCGCTTAGAACCAGTGGAGCCTGGATGCTGGTGGTCGTTAATTTCATTGCCGCCGCCATCATCTTTTTGCTGGTGGCTTCTTTTGCGCCATCGGCAAAAACCTGGCCCACGGCGCTGGCCATCGGGTTTGCCTGGCCCACCATTTTCCGCAATGCCAGCCTGAAACTGACTCAGCCAATCACCGAAAACCAGAACAACGAAGCCGCGGCGATTCGTCTGGAACAGGCTTACGCCAACATACAAAAACTGGCTCTGCAATTGATCAACAGCGTGTTGACGCGACAGCGCACCAAATTGATGACCAGCATGCTGCAATACGACCTGACCACGTTGGAACAACATGCCCGCCGGATGATTGCCCTTTCGCCACAACCGATGGAAGACGATTTGATTGACCGGGCAATGAAACGCGAAGTCAACGACGAGATCAAAAAAGCCTATCTGGTGGCTCTGGTCATGAACACCTTCACACGCAACGCGCTGGAAGATTTCATCAAGGAAAACAGGAAACAGTCCATCAAAAGTTAAGACCTTGTTGGGAGCTAAAACTCGTTTATGCCAAATCAGCCTATCAACGATTCAGCCAATGTCTTGCTGCTGGTCGAATAATCAAAGAGCGGTAATCTTGTGACCGGCCAGTCCATTCAGTATTATCCTGAATATAAGCAATCTGATCGTGATGGCCAGGTCGCCTGAATAATTTAGTGTGAAATCAGTTTAGTTCTTCAATCCTGGGAAAAACCAAAAGTCATGGCAATTGAAATCAATCCGACTCGATCCACCAGCACCGACCCGGAGCTTTTCGTCAACCGGGCTGACGACGTAGCGGAATTAAAGCTACTGTTGCGGGGAATGTTAAAGGACAACGACCCGGACGAACCAACGGGCGTGTTGGTCAAAGGTGACAGCGGCGTCGGCAAATCCATCTTTTCTCGGAACGTAGT
>JAGNMH010000477.1 GCA_017991275.1 Acidobacteriota bacterium | reverse complement strand
TTCCCGCGCCAGCTCCTGTTCAATGGTGAACAAATCGTCCAGCTTCCGCTGATATTGAGCGCCCCAGATTTGCGAGCCGTCACCGGTGTCAACCAACTCCGCTTTGACCACCAGGTTGTCGCCTAGCTGGTAAATACGCGCGCTCAAAACGGCGCTGGCTTCCAGTTCGCGGCCAATTTCCCAGGCATCGGCATCGCGATTGCGATAACGGGCGACTGTGCTCCAGGCTTTGACACGCAGTTGCGGCAGACGCGACAGGTTGAAAATCAAACTTTCAGGAATCGCTTCGCTTAAATAAACCATGTCCTGGCCGCTACCCGCGTTGCTGAACGGCAGCACTGCCAGCGAATCCAGCGCCCGCCCGCCACGAGAAAGCCTTTGTGACCCCGATCGCACTCGACCTGAATTGGTCAGCACGGAATCTGAGTCATCTGAATCATTCGTCTCATGAGTTTTCGGCGAGGTGGAATCAAACCTGACGGTTTGGAATGAATCGCCGACGACTGGGGCAATTGGAGCAACCGGCTGAAATTCTTCTCCAAGCTGCAATCGTTTTTGCAATCGTTTCAGATCATTCAGCAAGCTTTTAGCAGACTGGTAACGATCTTCCCGTTCTTTGGCCAAAGCCTTGGTCACAATCCATTCCAGCTCGTCAGGCGCATTCGTCACAAATCGCGTCAGCGGCAACGGATCCCGATCCAGAATCGCAACCAGCATATCGCCAGTGCTTTTGCCTTCGAATGGAGCGCGACCGGCTATAATTTCATAAAGGACAATTCCAAAACTGAAAATGTCGGTTCGCACATCCACTTTCTGCCCGCGAGCCTGCTCCGGCGACATATAACTTACCGTTCCCAAAATTACTCCGGGGCTGGTGTTCGGCGAACCGCCTACGCCGGCGGCAGTCGCAAAAGGATCGCCCAAAGGCCCACCTTCTGTTTCGGCTTGAGTGATGGACGGGTCATAACTGCGAAAGAAAGTGTTCTCGGTCAATTTCGCCAATCCAAAATCCAGCACCTTGACATAACCGTCCGGTCGCAGCATCAGGTTTTCAGGCTTGATGTCACGATGAGCAATGCCTTCACCGTGTGCGGCGACCAATGCGCTTGCCACTTGAACAGCCACGTCCAGCGCCTCATCCACTTTCATACGACTTGCCGTTATTCGTTGGCGCAGCGTAGGCCCTTCAACATATTCCATCGCAATGAAATGAGCGCTGCCAGCCTCGGTTTCCGCCTGACCGATGTCATAAACAGTCAGTATGTTTGGATGATTTAGCGTGCTAACCGAACGCGCTTCCTGAGCAAACCGACGCACACGTTCAGGGTCTTGGGTGAACCTGGCAGGCAAAACCTTCAACGCCAGACGGCGACCAAGTTTCATGTCTTCGGCCAGGTACACTTCACCCATGCCGCCCGCGCCGAGCTTGGAAAGTATGCGGTAATGCGAAATCGTCTGGGGAATCACGATGGACAAATTCAAGTTATGGATTATTCGGGGCCAGTGAGCGACCAAGCGACAGTCGCTGAATAGTTGTCAGGTTGACGCCAGATATACTAACTCAGTTTGGTGATGAAGTCTGCCAATCGGCGAAAAATTTGCTAGAGTGCAGAACAAATGAACAACCAAAAATGGAAAGTAAGCTCAAACGACGCTGGCCTGCGATTGGATAAATGGCTGGCTGCACCGGAACGACTCGGTTCCCGGTCGAAATCATTGGCCGCTATCGAAAAAGGCAAAATCTTTGTCAATGACGTAGAGCAGTCAACTCCTGACGCGGGGCGAAAACTGATTGCTGGCGAAAACGTTCGTCTGTGGATGGATCGCCCAGGCAGCAGCGAGCGCCGATACTCCGAACGCCGCGAAGCCGGATTGCACATCCTTTACGAAGATTCATCGCTAATGGTGTTGAATAAACCCGCCGGATTGTTGGCGGTTCCGCTGGCTTCGCAACCTGATGAGCCGTCTCTGTTCGACCTGGTCAAATATCACCTGCGTTCGACCAAACGCGAACCTTTTGTGGTTCATCGCATTGACCGTGACACTTCAGGCCTGGTCGTTTTTGCCAAAACCGGCGAAGCTCAGCACAAACTGAAAGATCAATTTGAAAAACGGGACGCCATACGAATTTATCTGGCAGTGGTTTATGCGACTCCGAATCCTGAAGCTGGAACCTGGCGAGATTTGATCGAATGGGACAATGAAGAACTGAAACAGCAACAGGTTCAGGAAAAGACCAGGAAGGCTCAGGAAGCGGTTTGCCGTTACAAAGTGCTGGAAAAATTCCGCGATGCCAGTCTGATCGAAGTCCGTCTGGTTTCAGGCAAGCGCAACCAGATTCGCATACAGGCCGGACTGCGCGGTCACCCGCTGGTGGGCGAGAAAATGTACGTTTACGAAAACCCGTTGCGCCGGATCGAATTCCCAAGACAAGCGCTGCATGCCCACAAACTGGGGTTCAATCACCCTGTTACCGACAAGCCGCTTAACTTTGAATCTCCGCTGCCTGACGATATGAAAACCTTATTGGCGACGATTTCAAAGGATGAAGCCCTAAAACAGCCCGTCCTGCTTTCGCTTAAATCTGTTGAGAAGCCTTTGGGTGAAAAACCATCGAATAAGCCACAGTTGAGAAACGCGGAACTGAAACCCAAAAAAGCTATAAGCCCAAACCGAAAAGCAGCAGGCTCAAAGATGCCAGCTAAGCTGCCGCTGAGAAGCGCGAAGTTAAGGCCACAAATTGTAATAAATTCCGACAGAAAGGCAGTCGGCGAGAAAATACAAGGCAGACTGCCTGTGATAAGCGAAGAGATGATGCAAAAAAAGATCACCAGACCGGATAGGAAATCAGTCTCCGGCGGAAAAGCGGTTCCGCGCAGGAAAACACGTCAACGATAATCGCTTTAGTTTGCCTAAAACCCGCTTCGCAATCCCAGGCGTTTAATTACCTGATCGGCAATGTCGCGGCCCGACCAATCCAGATACATTTGTTCTCGTGAGCCGCCAAGCGGAGGAAGGCCTACGCCATTAGGTTGCCTGGGATAACCAGTGCCAAAGGCAATCTGTTTCCCTGTTTTAGGCTCAAACACAGTAAACCTCACATCCACTCCATTCATACTGCCGGCTCCCATGCGGTCGTACTGCAATTCAATCCAAACGACGTACAAGTCTTCACTTTCTTTCGCCGTTTTCATCGCCTCGCCGCGAGTCTGGTTGCGTTCGGAACTCAATTGCACGGTTTTCAATTCGCGTCGCAATTGATCCAGACAACCGTCACTGACCGCTGAGGTGTAATACATTGGGATCTGCATATCGCCCATTGCCGAGGAAACCATAATCGCCTTCCCTTTCTCCAACTGCTTTTCTTTGGGCTTGTCGGGAACGACTTCCGGCTCCGGCACTGTGCGGGTTTCGGGTTGATTGACACCTTGGACAGCAGGCTGCGGCTCGGCCTTTTTCTGTTTACGGCCAGACTGCCCTGCGGCTGCCGTTGCCAGCAACAACAGGCAAGCAAACATGACGACAATAGATTTTGAATTGAAGCGCATGGTTTTTCTCCTTGTTAGAGCGTTGAGCTTTGACGCCGGGAATTATACCAGCCGCCTCAAAAGATGAAAGATTGATGCCAACACCGTGAACAACCGGATGGCAGAAAGAGTGCCGATTAAAGTCGCTGTCTTGACTTTGAACCGCGCGCTGCAATAACAATCGGAGTGATGTCAGTTTACGAATTCGACCCAATTGATTTTTCGCACATCGCCACTTACTCGCTTTACGACAGGCCGAGCAAGGTGACAGTGCGCGATTTTGCGAAACCGCTCAGCGATGAACAAGCGGCGGCTATGGCCGCTTTGCTGGATTCGCTGCCGAACATTCTGGCTGCTGAAAGCCTGCGTTTAGTCGTCGCCGCCATCATTGAAGCCAAAGTCAAAAAGCGCGCGATTATCTGGGGCTTCGGCGGGCATGTCGTCAAAACCGGGCTGGCTCCGATCCTGATTGATCTGATGCAGCAAGGTTTCGTCACCGCGCTGGCGACGAATGGTTCAGGCATCATTCACGATTTCGAGATTGCTCTGGCCGGTTGGACTTCAGAAGACGTGGACAGCGCGCTCGGTTCCGGCGCTTTCGGAATGGCCGAAGAAACCGGGCGCTTGCTAAACGAAGCGATTAAGCGCGGAGCCAAAGACAAAATCGGACTCGGCGAATCGGTTGGGCGAATGCTGGTTGAGGCAAAACCGCCGCACGGCAAAGTTTCTCTGCTACACGAAGCTTACAAGCTGAAAATTCCAGTCACTGCTCACGTCACCGTCGGCACTGACATCATCCACATCCACCCTCACGCCGACGGAGCCGCAATCGGGGCGGCCAGCTATCACGACTTCAAACTCTTCACTTCAATTGTGCGAAACCTGGACGGCCGAGGCGTTTACCTGAATCTGGGTTCAGCCGTCACGTTGCCGGAAATTTTCCTGAAGGCCGTGACTGTCGTTCGCAACCTGGGGCATTCGCTGACGGATTTCACCACGGCCAATTTCGATTTCATCCAGCAATACCGCCCGGCGACAAACGTCGTTCGCCGTCCCGTAGCCAACGGAGCTGGCAAAGGGTTCAGCATCACAGGCCATCACGAATTGATGATTCCATTGCTGGCGGCTGCAATCAAATGTCGGGATTGAGCTGGCAGGTTTCCACCCGCCGGTTGTCAGTTTTCAGGTGGCGGTTGATAATCCCGAATCGCAAGGAACCTAAAAACTACAACCCGTAACCTACTACCTAAAAATGATTGAACTAGCTATCAGAGCCGCGCGTGAAGCCGGAGCAATTCTGCAGGGTTTCGCCGCGCGCGGTTTCCAAATCGAACACAAAGGCCGCATCAATCTGGTCACCGAAGCCGATCTGGCCAGCGAACATCACATCAAAGAACTGATCGCATCACATTACCCGACTCATCGCATTCTGGCCGAAGAAAGCGGAGCCAGCGGGCACGCCTCCGACGAATACACCTGGATCATTGATCCGTTGGACGGAACTACGAACTTTTCGCATGGCTTTCCGTGTTACGCAGTTTCCATCGGCATCGAACA
>JAGNMH010000476.1 GCA_017991275.1 Acidobacteriota bacterium | reverse complement strand
GATTCTGACTTTGCTTTCTATGTGGGATAACTGGCAATTCGCCGCCGTGCTGCTGAACCGAATGAACGACATCTTTGAATCGGAACCTGAGCAGGGGAGCGACCATTCGCAGTTGAAACCGGTTCGAAGTTTGGAAGGTCGAGTACGTTTGCAGAACCTCAGTTTCAGTTACGGCGGCGTTGACGGTGCAAAAATCCTTGAAGACATCTCGCTGGATATTCCGGCTGGCAAAACCGTAGCTGTGGTCGGTCGCAGCGGTTCGGGCAAAACGACTTTGGTCAAATGTCTGGCTGGAATGTTGGAGCCGACCGGCGGAGCGATTTTCTTTGACGACGTGGAACAACGAAAGCTGCGATACCGCGACTTGCGGCGCCAGATAGGTTTTGTGCTTCAGGAAAATTATTTGTTCGACGACACCATCGCCAGAAACATAGCTTTTGGCGAAGAAGAACCCGATCTTGATCGAGTCATCTGGGCGGCGAAAGTCGCCAACGCTCACGAATTCGTTGATCGGTTGCCGCTCGGTTACGAAACCCGCGTCGGCGAAACCGGCATTGCGCTTTCAGGCGGACAGCGGCAGCGGCTGGCCATCGCTCGCGCGGTTTACAACAAACCGCCGATTCTGATTTTTGACGAAGCGACTTCGGCGTTGGACACCGAATCGGAAAAAGCCGTCAAAGACAATATGGATCAGTTGTTCAAAGGCCGCACTTCATTCGTCATTGCTCACCGTTTGAGCACCATCCGCGACGCCGATCTGATTTTGGTCATCGAAAAAGGGAAGCTGGTGGAGCAGGGAACTCACGATGAACTGATGGCGCGACAGGGGCTGTATTATTATCTCAGCAGCCAGCAGCTTGGGTTGTAATCAGTTGGCGTCATTTCCATTTCATAGCGCCGAGCACGTTGGAGTAATCGTCCGTCCAGATTTTGGCTTGCGGACTGCCTTCCAGTTTTTGCCATCCGGGATTACCGGTCAAAGTTCCCAGGTCTTCAGCGTGGCGCGCAACTGCAACCCATAATGACGGGTCAAGACCGTCGCCGCCTTCTGCGCGCTGCTTTAGCAGGTTTTCAAAGATGACGCCGAAACACGCCAGGTTTGATTCAGCGGCCAAGTTGGCAATCACCGGGCGCAAATCCAGATACCTGTTCGAAACGTGGAATAACAATCTGCCATCTGGCGCAAGTTTCGACATATAAAGCCCCATCGCTTCTTTGGTCAGCAGATGCGTAGGGATGGCGTCGGAACTGAAAGCGTCCAGCACTATCAAGCCGTAATGACCGTCCGGCGCATTTCGAAGTTGCAAACGCGCATCGCCCAAAATGGTTTTTACCGGAGAACCGGCGCAGTTCAGGTAACTGAAAAACTTTTCGTTTTGCGCCATGGCCAGCACAGCCGGATCAATTTCGTAAAAAGTCCAATCCTGTCCAGCTTGTGCATAACAGGCCATCGCTCCGGTTCCCAGGCCGACCACGGCTACATCCGACAAAGTCTTGAGAGATGAGAAAGCTTCCAGCGCCTGACCCAGCGGGCCTCGGCGGTGGTAATAAGACAGCGGTTCGCAATGTCGCGCCGGATCAATGTATTGGCGACCGTGTTTGGTGTTGCCATGATAAAACTGTTTTAGTTGGCCGTCGTCGCTGCTGGTCACTCTCAGCACGCCGAAAAAGTTTCGTTCCAGGCTCAGCGTCTTTCCATAATGAAACTGCGAGGTGAATCCGCTGCCCAGTATGATGGCTCCCATCGCCAGAGCGAAGCGCAGCGGGCGACGGCTGAATGTATAGCCAATGGCCGAAGACAGGCACAACGAAGAAGCAAGAGAATTGACCTGATTGCCGCCCCAATTTTGCGGCAGGAAGGTGAATGCGACTGTCAGGATTCCGACGACTGCTGGCAAAGCAAAGTCCAGATAACGCGCGCGAGCATTGTCCGTCCCTGTCGTCAGTCTCGGTCTCAGCAACAAAGCCAGAACGATGGCAATTGGATATTCGGCAACCGTTTTGAAAACGACGGGGGAAATCAGGCTGTTGAAGATTCCGCCCAACATGCCCCCGACCGACAACCACAGATAGAACTCCGTCAGGCGTGAGGTGGGCGGTCGGTCGTTGGCCAACTGACTGTGACAAACAAATGCAGCCACAAAGAAAAACAACAGGTGCAAAAAGACCGAGGCCCAGGTAGGCAACGGCCAATGAGTCAAAATCAGCAACACCACCACCAGAGCCAGCAAAGGCATCCATTTGACCAGCGGGCTGAGTGGAATCAGAGGCTTGCGCGCGAACGCCAGAATGAACGTCAGCAGGTATAGCGACAGTGGCATCACCCACAGCAGCGGGATCGGCGAAATGTCTGTCGAAAGGTAAGTCGTGGCTCCGAGCATCAGACTGGATGGAACAAAGGCCAGCAGCACCCAGTGAAGTCTTCGCTTCCAGCCAAGCCCGACTGCTGAATTAACCTGGCCAGCCTCTAGTTGCGGAGCAGGTTCTTTGTCAGGCGATGCCGCAGCTTTCCATCGCACGACTGCGCACAGCAGTATCAGCGCGATCAATGCCGCATAACCAAAGGTCAACAACCAGCTTTGTTGACTCAAGCGTAAATTGGGTTCGACCAGCAGAGGGTAGCCCAACAAAGCGGCCAGGCTGCCCAGGTTGCTGGCGCTGTAAAGGAAGTAGGGGTCTTTGGCGGCGCTGTGCCCGGTTTTGGAAAACCACTGTTGCAACAATGGCCCGCCGGTCGAAAGCATAAGGAACGGCAAGCCAACCATCAGCATCAGTGATTTCAGCAACCAGAGAACCGGCGTCGTTTGCCCGGTCAGTGATTGAACCGAGGCTTCGGAAATTTCCAGGGGCAGAACTGCCGCCGCCAGCGCCAGCAGGCTCAGATGCAGAGCCGTTTGAGCTTTGACTCCAAGTCGTTGGGTGATGAAATGCGAGTAAGCGTAACCGGCCAGCAGCAATGTCTGAAAGAAAACCATGCAGGTGTTCCAGACCGATGGCGCTCCGCCCAGGTATGGCAACAGCATTCTGGCGATCATCGGCTGGACCAGAAACAGCAGCAGCGCGTTTAACAACAACGTGGCGGCAAACAGAGCGCCTAATCCCTTTTCCTGAAAAGTACGTGATTGACTGGTAAACATTACGGTTTTCCTGAGCGATTACTTTTTGAAGAAGTTATCCATCAACTGAAGCATTGCGGGGCCGATCAAGGCGATGAACAGCGTTGGGAAGAGGAAAATCGCCAGAGGGAACAGCAGTTTGATGGCGGCCTTTTGCGCGGCTTGTTCGGCTCGTTGTCGCCGCTTGGTTCTCAGCGAGTCGGAGTAATTGCGAATGGCGCGGGCAATGGAAGTTCCAAAACGGTCGGCTTGAATCAGCATTGCGCACAATCCTCGTAAATCTTCTACTCCGGTTCGCTCGGCCAGATTTCGCAGAGCATGTTCTCTTTCACGGCCAACACGGATTTCCAGGTTGACCATTTCAAACTCTTCGCTGATTTCGGGATGTACGCGCCGCATTTCGTTGCTGACACGCACCATCGCGGCATTTACTCCCAATCCGGCTTCGACTGAAATAACCAACAGATCAAGCGCATCCGCCAATCCCCAGCGCAGCCGTTGCTGTCGGCTTTTGGTCAGATGATCCAGGCTGCTGCGAGGCAGCAGATAACCGACGCCGACGCTTATCGAAATTATGGCTATCGAACTGGACAGCGAGCGCCCCATCGCTAAAAGAACGAAAATGGTGATTGACGGTGTGCTGACCAGGCAGACCAATTGAATTGCACGATAAATAATTGGCGCATTGGGCGAGCGGAACCCAGCATGCATAAGTTTCTTTTGCAGTTTTTGCGCTTCTGCCGCTGAAGGGGGAGCAAGCCGGCTTACAGGTTCTGCGACGCGCTGAACAATTCTTTCTGTTGCCGACTCCTTGATTTCAGGCGAATCCGCCGAAAGGTCTTTGCGCAAATCGTTCAAACGTTGATTGGCGGTGTTCGATTTGCTGGTCAGCAACCAGTACAAGCCAACGGCGCAAAAAACCGTGAAGCCGAAAACGGAAATTGAAATGATGTCAGGCATGTTTGTTCCTTGCTTATGCTTTTAGAGTACCGCCTTCAGGCGGAAGCGGATCGGTTACAGCCTCTGCTGCCAGCTTTAGCTGTCGCTGCCGGCTAAAGCTGGCGCGCTCCAAACTCAGATTTTGATTTGCAGAATTTTGCGAACCATCAGGATGCCGCACAACTGCATCCCGACAGCCAGTGCGATCAGGTTATGTCCTCGCGGGTCGTCCCAAAGAATGCTCATGTAATCGGGGCTGATGATGGTTGCGGCGATAGTGATGAAAAGAGGAACCGCGCACAGCACATAAGCGGAAATGCGTGATTGCGTGGTCAGGGTCTTCAGGTCTTCCATTATGCGAAACCGTTCGCGGATGGTTGCGGCGACTTTTTCCAGAATTTCCGCCAGGTTTCCGCCGGTTTCACGCTGAATCATGATGGCGGTCATGCACAGTTGCATGTCCACCAGTGGAATTCGTTTGGTCAAATTGTTTAGCGCCAGTTTGAACGACAGCCCCAGATTTTGTTCGTCGTAAGTTTGCTTAAATTCCGCGGCAATTGGGTCTGGCATTTCGCTGGCTACGACGTTCAATGCTTCGGTAAAAGCGTGTCCGGCGGTCAGGGCGCGTCCCATCAAATCCAACGCTTCCGGCAAAATGGCCAGAAATTTATCCAGCCGTTGTTGGCGTTTCCATAGAACATGCAGGAATGGAATGGTCGCCGCCACCAAGCCGGTGGCGGCGATTATCAGCAAGTTCACGACTACGCTGGAAATCGCAATCACGGCCAGCAATCCGGCAATCACTGAAAACATAAACAGTCGCATGACGGTCAACTGCAAATCCGCCTGGTCAATTATCCGCTTGAGCTGAGTCGCAGCCTGGGCTTTGACCAGCCAGCGGTTAAAGACAGGGATTTCGCTCATCAGCTCTTCGCGAGCCAGTTTGAATTCAGCCTCTTGAACACCGGATGAATAGACCAGAACTTCGGCCAGGCGCTGTCGCATTTGAAGCCGTTGCGCCGCTGTCTTG
>JAGNMH010000475.1 GCA_017991275.1 Acidobacteriota bacterium | reverse complement strand
AGCGTAGATATTGTTTGTGCCGTATTCTTCAACCATCGAAACGATGCGCGCTCGCAAACCCGTCAGAATCGAAGCAACAGCGACTACGGTCATGACTCCGACTACGATGCCAAGCACGGTTAACGAACTGCGGAATTTGTGAGCGCGAATCGTGCCAATCGCCATTGTCACGGTTTCAGTTGGGAACAGAGATTTGATCTTCATACAATTCAATCCGCTTGCTTACACGCGCGGTACCGACTCAGTTCTTCGACAAGGCCACGATTGGGTCCAGACGCGATGCTTTGAATGCCGGATAGATTCCGGCAATCATTCCTATTCCGCCTGATACCAACAAGGCCAGCAATATATAACCAAAAGTAATAGTCATCGGGATTGGAGTCGTGACGCGCACGATCCAGGAAAGCAGGGAAGCCAGCATCAAGCCAAGTACGCCTCCGACTCCGGCCAACAGCGACGATTCGATCATAAATTGCGCCAGTATTTGCCGTTTCTTTGCGCCGACCGCCTTGCGAAGACCTATCTCGAAAGTTCGCTCTGTTACCGAAACCAGCATGATGTTCATGACTACGATTCCGCCTACCACCAGCGACAGCAAAGTGATCGGTGTGACAACCAGAGCGATCATGCCGGTGAACCGATCTACCTGATTGTTGACGCCATCGGTGTTTACTATTCCAAAATCGTCTTCTTCGTTGCCCAACAGCTTGTGACGGTTTCGCATTACCATTTGAGCTTCTTCGATGGTGGCCCTGAAACTTTCGCGGTTTGCGGCTTTGCCATGAAGCTGAAGGCTTTGGCGCAGTCCGAATAACTTTCCATGAGTTGTAATCGGGATATAGACATGGTTATCAATTGATTGACCCATAAAAGGGCCGCGCTTTTCTTCGACGCCAATGATGGTCATAGGCAAATTATTTATCTTCAGAGTTTTGCCTATAGGGTCGGTTCCGGCGAAGAATTTTTCTCTGACGTCGCCTCCGATAACGCAAACCAGCGCGGCGCGGTCAACCTCATGCGGAGCCAGAAAGCGGCCTTCGGAGATGGTTTTATTTTCGACATCCACCATATTGGCGGTGACACCAAGGATGCCAGTGCCGAAGATTTCACGATCTTCATATTTTAGATTGGTTCGGGCGTTAGATTGCGCGCCTACTTCCTGGCAGGATTTGCAATGCTCGGCCAGCCATTCGTAATCCCCAACATAAAGTTGTTTGTTGCGCTTCATGGCGCGTTCCCATTCTTCTTCAGTTCGCTCACCTTCGTGTGCAAATTGAGCGATCATAAAATGGTTGACGCCCAAGATTTTGGAAACGGTTGAAAGCACATAGCTGTTGAAGCCGTTGATCGAAGCTCCAACTACGACGACCGAAGCGACGCCGATAATCATGCCTATGAGTGTCAGGAAGGCGCGCAGTTTGTGCGCGAAGATGGATTGCAGCGCAATTCGCGCTGCATCAGCGAAGAAGTAGAAAAGTCGTTTCATAGCTGGAATCTCCACCAGCCAAAACGACGAGAGCGGAAAAAAGTTAACAGCCGGAAAAAGAATTTTTCTAGCGTGGTGTGGCCAGGCAGTCTTCGTCCAATTCTTTTGGCATTACTTCCTGAATCTTGGTCATGGCAGTGGAGTGATTACCAAAGCCTGACAGAATTGTCTCTAACGCTGGCAGCAGGGTGCCAACTCGCTTTGCGCGGATGACCCAATCCCACAACGGTTCAAACTTCTTCCACCCCCCGGCATAGGCCAGATGCCGCAAGCGCCCGCTCCAGTCTGCCTTTTGCCAAGCGCCGCGGCCAATGGAGCTCCATCGGTAGAAATCTTTATAGGCGCGCCAGTAACCTTCCTCTAAAGCTTCGGCGCTGATTCTGGCCGGACGAAAAACGGTGTGTCGGGTATCGAACAAGTCCCAGTTGTCGCTGGTCATACGTCCTTGCGCCTTCATACGCTGATAGAGCGCTGTGCCCGGGTAAGGCGTCAGAATATGAAAGGTCGCGGTCTCGATGCTTTGCTCAATCGCCCATTCCACAGTGTGCATGAAGACTGATTCGTCATCGTCGTCCATGCCGAATACGAAGCTGCCGTTGACCATCACACCCAGATTATGAAGCCGCCTAATGGCAGCAGTGTAATCACGGTTGAGATTTTGATACTTGTTCTGCTGACGGAGGTTTGCAGGGTTTAAGGTCTCAAAGCCGACGAACAAGCTGCGCAGGCCGCAGTCCACAGCCTTTTCCAACAGGGAAGGTTCAAGGATGGATTTGACAGTGCCTGCGGCCTGCCACAACCTTCCCATACCTTTCATTCCATCGAACAGCGCAGCGGCAAAGCGCGGATTACCGAACAAATGATCGTCCAGAAAGTAAAGGTGTCGCCCCGGCAATCGTTCGATTTCGCCGAGCGCATCGTCCACGGTTTGCGTGTAAAAGGATTTGCCGCCTTCAAAGAAAGCCTCTTTGTAACAGAAGTCGCAGGAGTGCGGGCAGCCGCGCGAAACCACGATCGAATTTGGGACCAGGTAAAGATGGCGTTTGATCAGGTCGCGCCGCACTTTTGGCACGCCCAACAACGTGCGGATTTGTGAACGATAAAGCTGCCTGGGTTGGCGGGCGCGAAAGTCTTTAAGGAATTCCGGCCAGGTATCTTCGCCGGGGCCGAGGAAAATGGTGTCGGCATGCGCCGCGGCCTCTTCCGGCAACGAAGTTACGTGCAGCCCGCCGAGCACAACGTAAGCTCCGCGTAGGCGATAGTGGTCGGCAATTTCGTAAGCACGCTTTGCTGAGGTGATGTAAACCTGAATGACCACAAGGTCGGGTTCATCATTGAGATCGAGCGTTTCGACATGCTCGTCCTGCAAAGTGGTCTGGTCGTTTTCGTCCAGATGGCCCGCAAGCGAAGCCAAACCTAACGGCGGAAACAGCGAGTATTTGATTGGACGCCAGAATGGACTCTTTGCTTCGGTCAGTGCCGGTAAAATCATCTTGACCTTCATTCTGTGTTCTCCAGTATAAGGTTCTGACAACTTCAAATACGCGCGGAGCGGGAAGCTTAAGCGGCTTGCCCCATCACGATTACCGAAACGCTGCGGTCGCGGCCTTCGTCAAGTTCGATAAGAAACAGGCTCTGCCATCTGCCAAGTTGCAATCTGCCGTCAGCGACATTCAGCATTATTGACGCAGGCAGGAACAGGGCTTTGCAGTGCGAATGGCCGTTGGCCGGTTCGTCGGGTGGAATGTCAACGCGACGGCTGAAATCGTTGTGTTCGTATTCGCCGTTGCGCGGTGCATGTTGATCCAGCAATCGCTTCAAATCTTCGATCAGCAGTGGTTCGTTTTCGTTGATGATAAGCGCGGTGGTGGTGTGTTTAGTTTGGACGTTGACCATTCCGAAGCGAATGCCGGAATGGGCGACGATGTTTGCGATGCGCGATGTCAAATCAATGAACTCAAGGCATCCGGTGGTATGCAGACGAATTTCGTCGTGGTGGGCGCGCAAACCTGCGCTTATTTTTTCTTCAACCATAGCCAGTTGAATCATAAATCTCCTCTTGTGACCTCTTTGTAAAATGACGACGCCGGACAGGTTAAAACGCACCAGCCGGTAAAGCGAATTGGTTGAGATTACCGTTCGCGTGCGGCTCGGATCAGGGCTTCCATATGATCCAGATATTGTTCCAATGCCTGACGGCCGACGCCAGTCAATTGATATTCTGTCCTGGGAACTCGACCCTCAAACGACTTTGAGCAATTGACGTAGCCCGCATCCTCCAGTTTCCGGGCATGAACGCTGACATTGCCATCGGTGGTCTTCAGCAATTCTTTTAATTCGCTGAATGTCAGTGAATTATTTGCCGCCAACGCACTGACGATTCCCAGTCGAATGCGTTCGTGGATCAGGTTGTCCAATTCAGGCGCTCGTTCAGCGGCTTGCAGCGCACGCAAGACACGTGCTCCGGGGCGAGCCTTTGCCTGCTGTTTAGTTAGCGGTGTTGTTGATTGAGATGGTTTAGCCACCGTGCCTCCTTGCGATAATGATTCCGAAGCCGATGTGCAGGACTCCGAAACCGGCAGCCAGAAAATAATTGTTCCATTGAGCTGGGGCGGTAAGCGTTATCGCTCCCAAAACCATAAAGCAGATTCCCATTACGGGCACAACCTTGACTGAAAATGCGCCGCCTGTAACTACTCCGGCGCCGTAAAGCAGAAGCCACATACCCGGCAACACGTCGTAAGCTTCGACTCGTGCCAACGCAATGGAAAGCACCGCTCCGGCAATTAGCGGCGGTGCCAGGCTTAGTGTGAACTGGCGACCGGGAGGCGAGAGTAGTTTTACCTGAGCTGCCATGGCCTTACGTTTCATCGTCAATCCGCCGATTAACAGCGCCAACGGCAGTTCGTAACCCCAGACGTACATCCATTCATGCTCATGCGGTACTTGTGCAGCGATTATGGCCGCAATCAAAGCCGTTACTCCTACCAGCACGCCTCCCCAACCAGGAACGGCGGTGAAAGATGACGCTCGCTCCATTGTCTCGCGTATAAAGCGCAGGTTATCCATCGCTCGACCATGAAGCGTGGGAATTGGCGTCGCCTCTTGTTCCTGATTTTCGGGACGTAATTTGTGGAGTGTGCCCATAACGCGCGGGATCATAGCCGCGAGGATGCCTTTTGACAAGTACTTGTTTTCATAAAGTTAAAGCGCTGTCGCTGCTTTTATCAATCCGCCGATTCGTAAAGATTGAGTTGCGAAATGATGATTGCTGGGGTAGAAACTGCTCGCACTTCTATCACAACAATTTCAAACTAAACATCAACGGAGGTTCCAAATGTCTCGACCGGAGCATCATCAATTGAATCGGCGAAATTTTCTGGCCAGCTTGGGAGCAGGTTTGGCCGCAACGGCTTTTGTTTCTGATTCTCTCTTTTCTGTTGAAGCCAGTCGTCGTCTGGCAGGCCGTCATTTGAAAGATGAGCCATTAATTTTGGGCGCGGGCAATCACAAATACGAATGGGTTCGTGGTTGGGGCAAGTTACCAGCCGGAATGGAATTCGGCGCTACGCACGGCGCGGTTCAGGTAGATGCCAAAGG
>JAGNMH010000474.1 GCA_017991275.1 Acidobacteriota bacterium | reverse complement strand
CACCTGCACAAAATGCCGCTGGATGGAAAAGAACATGTTTCCCGATCCGGCAGTGAAAAAAGAGTTGGAAAAGTTCGTTCTGGCTGAGCTTTACACCGACCGAGAAGACACGCCGGAGCATCAGAAAATTGACGAAGAAAATGGAAAGCTTCAGGCTGAAAAGTACGGGACGGTGGCTTTGCCGCTTTACGTGGTGGTGGATGCGAACGGAAACGTTCTGTCGAAGTTCCCTGGCCTGACTCGCGATAAAAAAGAGTTCGTTGACTTTCTGCAACGTGGAGCCAGCCGCTTTCAGCCGTTGACCGCGCAAAAGTAAATGTAGCGCGAACTGTCAGTTTGCGTCTGTAACGGTCATTTGATGACGATGTCGAGGCATATTCCCAAGAGGCTTTCTTGCCACGACGCAAACTAACAGTTCGCGCTACATCGGTCTTACTGCTGCGGCCAATCTCCACCATCGCCAGATTGCGGCGGGTTCCATTGTGGAGGTGGAGCTTGTGGAGGAAATTGATTTTGACGCTTTTCAAAAAGCTTCACGCCGACCATCCCTCCAAGAACGGTAAAACCCAACAGAACAACCGCTCCGATCAAGGTTCCAGGCAACATACCGATAATCTGGCCGCCCATCCCCCGCCCGCTCATCTGATCAACCATATCCTGCACGAATGTTTCCAACTGCGGATTGTTCAGTTGGCGAGCGAAATTGCCAAGCACGCGCAACTGATAAGGCAACGTCACCAATTCCACCGGCAACCCTATGAAAATACGAATGAACGCCCCCAGCAACCCGGCGTACATTCCAATTTTCGCGCCATCGCCGATAGTCACAGGTTGAGGCGAACCATCAACCAGAAGCTTGGCCGCCACTGCGCCTCCGATCCAGGCCCATAAACAACAACACGTGTTACCAGCGTTTACCAGTGGAATGACTGACAAAACTCCCATTATCAATCCGCCGACTAAATATGGCTTGCTCTGATCTTGCTGATTCATGCTGAAAAGTGCTCCTTGAATATATGTTCCGATGGTTTTGGGTTGGAAATCCCAACCCAAGCAGGTAGCAGAAAAAATGTCGCAACCACACCGACTAACAACCCGGTCGCCGTCCGCGAAAAAAACGTATTGGCAAACACCCCGACGAAATCGCCGCCGACATCAATCAGCATCGGCAAGGCTCCAATCACCAGCCAGAAACGCGACGGAGTCGTTTGATCGCTCAAATTGCGACCAAACGGATAAAGCATTAACCCAATGACAAAGCCCGCGTAAATCCCCGTGCAACGCGAACAAACAGCCAAAGGAAGTCCCAGCAAATGAAACGATCTTTCGGGTATTTGATGGCAAACGGCGGACAATCCACGATAAAGACTGACCGCCGAAAACGAATGCCCATTGGCCATAAGCCACGGCGGCAAAAAAATAACCGCCAGCCACGCCAGTCCAATCAGCAGCAACAGGGCGTACATCCACCTGGCTTTTCGGATTTCAGTTTGAGTCATTTGACAGCATCGAAAAAATCGTAAACCACGCGCGCCAGTCGTCCCATTTGCTCTTCGACTTCGCCGCGCGAGGTTCGTTTGTCCATCGTGAACACCACCAACGCAATCGGATTGCCGCGAATGAACATCACTCCGGCGTCGTTGGTTGTTGAGCCAATCGTTCCAGTCTTGTGCGCGAATCCCGTGCCTTCCGGCAAATAACGCGGCAAGCGGTGATTGAACTGCTGGCGATTCATGATCGTCATCATTTGCCGGCAGGAATCTTCGCTGGCGGCTTGGCCCTTGACGATCATGTCCAACAGCCTAGCCATATCATCCGGCGAAGCCGCGTCTTTCATAATCTTTGAAAATTCCAGATCGGCCTTGGCCACTCGTTCGGGTGAGGAAGTGTTGAGTTGCGGACGATTCATCAACTGCTGTTTGGTTTTGCCAGCCGCAGCTTCGTCAATCAGCGCCAGATAATCGCGGATCAATTCAAACGTCGTGCGGTCAACTCGAATGTTGTTCAATCCCAACTTCCGCATTGTCGCCGTCACGTTTTCGGCTCCGACTTTATTGAGCAACATATCCGTCGCCTGATTGTCGCTGAGAATAATCATCAGTGTAGCCAGGTCACGAATCGTTGGTTTCAACCCCGGAGCCATTAACGTCAGAACTCCGCTGCCCAGCGTGCGGTCGTCGTCGGTCAATTCAACACGATCATCCAGCGAAAACTTTTTAGCTTCGACTTGACGAAAGACTTCGACCAGAATCGGAATCTTGTAGGCGCTGGCCATCGGAAACAGCCTGTCGCCATTGATCGAAATCTGCTCGCCCGCGGCAATGTCTCGAACGGCGACTCCCATCGTGCCGGGAAAAGCGTTGGCCAACTCCTGCAAACGGGCGCGCAAACGTTCGATGTTCTGAACTGGTTTGGTGGATTGGCCGAACGCCGACAAGGAGACACAACAAAGCAGCAACATCGAACCAATCAATCGTCTTCCAAGCATGGTATTCCTCAGAATTGGGCAGCCAATTAAATTCGATCAAAGCGCACAAAAGAATCCGGCCCGCCTTCGACGTGGACGGTGTCAACGAATCGCACGTGCATGGTTTCCGTCGTCATCACCAGCGATTGGGTTCGTTTGCCACTGCCGAAGAATCTAACTCCGCGCAGAATTGTGCCGTCTGTGACTCCGGTGGCGGCGAAGATGATTCGCTTGCCCGGAGCCAGTTCGTTCGTATCGAACACGCGCGAGGGGTCTTTGATGCCCATCCTTGCCATGCGGTCGGCAATGTCCGGCGCGATCCGGGATCGTTCTTCTTCTTCCAATTGATCGGGCATCATAAAGCGCGCCTGGATTTCCCCGTTCAGACATTTCATTGCGGCGGCGGTGATGACGCCTTCGGGGCCGCCGCCAATTCCCATCAGCGCGTGAACCCCCGAACCAGCCACCGCAGCCGAAATTCCCGCCGACAAATCTCCGTCGGTAATTAATCGAATGCGAGCGCCTGCGTCTCGAATATCTCTGACCAGTTGGCGATGACGCGGCCTGTCCATAACGACGATTGTCAGGTCTTCGACTTTGCGTTTCAGCCGCGAAGCGATGGCGTGCAGGTTGTCTTTGACCGGGGCGTCAATGTCCACAGCCCCTTTGACCGAAGGGCCGACCACCAGTTTTTTCATATAAATATCCGGCGCGTGCAGCAATCCGCCATGTTCCGCCGCCGCCAAAACGGCAATTGCATTGTCGGCTCCGACTGCGCAAAGATTCGTGCCCTCCAGCGGATCAACAGCTATGTCCACTGCCCTGTATTTGCCTTCGTTGCCTGGCCTGGCTCCCAGTCCGAGTCGCTCGCCGATATAAAGCATTGGAGCTTCGTCACGTTCGCCTTCGCCAATGACGATGGTACCTTCCATTGGAATGGTATCCATCACCTCGCGCATTTTTTCGACGGCAACCTGATCGGAGTACTTCCGTTCGCCCTGCCCCATGGTGCGGGCGGCCTCGACCGCTGCACCTTCGACTACTCGCAGAAAGTCGAAAAGCAGATCATGTTCCAGCGGTCGTTCGACTGAGTTTTGCGTATTCATAGCTGTGACTCCTGATAAAGGCTCTGTGGTGACGATTTTGAAAACCGTCCCGTTCCGCAAAAACAATCAAGGGCAAGCTGTCGAGCTTGCCCCGTTTCAATCAATTACCAGTGGCTTCTTTCGCCTGCCCCAGATTGGGATCGAAACACGCGCGACAGCGAGCTTCGTAAGCGTCCGAAGCCCCGACAACTACTCGTTCGCGGCTGGCGATCAATCGTTGAGTATAGGTCGCTGGACTGCCGCATTGCATGCAGATGGCCCGCGTTTTGGTAATGTCTTCGGCAACTGCCAGCAACAGCGGCATTGGTTCAAACGGACGCCCCAGGTAATCCATATCCAATCCGGCGATGATAACCCGCTTGCCCTGAACCGCCAGTTGGTTGGCGACTTCGACAAGATCGCTATCAAAGAATTGACCTTCGTCAATGCCGACAACTTCGGTGTCAGAAACTGAAGCTTCCAGAATTTCGCTGGCCGATTTAACCAATTGCGATTCGATGCGCATTTCAGAATGCGAAACTATGTGCTCTTCTGAAAAGCGCAAATCAATCGCGGGTTTGAAGCTTTGCACTTTGCGGCGGGCAATTTTTGCGCGACGCAACCGGCGAATCAATTCTTCGCTTTTGCCGCTGAACATCGAACCGGTGATGACTTCGATCCAGCCGGAATCATTTGAATGACGCTCTACCAAAGTTGGCTTATCCCTTCTGATTTGTCTATTGTGACTTCGCGCCAAGTTCTACACCATAAAGCCGCGAAGGCGCAAGATACTCTGCTGAAAGGCTTTTCGGAGTTAAAAAAGCATCTCTGTGAGCATAACGTTGGCCGAATTTTCACGCAGTTTTGAAGCTGGCATTCGCCAGAAAGGATCAGCCGCCAAGTCATGGAAAACGAGAAAACACATTTCGTTCTGCGCAGTCGCACGAACGCGATGGCGAGCGGAATCGCCTGGTTACTGTTATTGTTGCCGCTGTCTGTCTGGTTCAGCTTGCCGGTCGAAACCGGCGGCGAAACTTGGTTGATCCAGCGTTTGCTGTCGCTGGCAATTCTGGTTTTTACACCGCTGGCGCTTTCGCTGACAGCCACTCCGAACGATGACGGCACACACGTCTGGCCGTATCGCGCAGCAATCCAATTTCACCCCTTTGCGGTGATGCTGGTGGTCGTTTCGTTATACAGCCGAACCGGGTTGATGGCGGCGGCATTGACTGGCGGTTGGATATTGCTGACCGGTCTGCTGGCGCTGTTTGGATTGTGGCGGTTGTGGCGACGCTGGAAGCTTTTCGGCAGCATTTTGCCAATGGAAGAACTCTGCATTGACGCCGGGCTGATTTACATCGTGGTTGGCAGCGGTTGGTTGTTCTTGTCACGAGCAGGAATGAACCCGATGAATTTTTCAGACACGATCGTGTTGCTGACTGCGGTTCATTTTCATTATGCAGGATTCGCCGCGCCGATTCTGACGGGTTTGGCCGGGCGAAAAATCAAAACCGGCATCGCGCGAAAGTTTTATCTGGTCGC
>JAGNMH010000473.1 GCA_017991275.1 Acidobacteriota bacterium | reverse complement strand
TTTCAGATTTCACGCTTCAGCGTGTCTGCGTTCGTACACGCTGAAGCGTGAACTCTGAACCTTATTGCCGTCGTCGGGCGCGCAGCAACACCCAATCGCAATCCGGCGAACAACGAGCGTTGTAATTTTGCTCAGCCACTTTTTCCGTCACCAGCTTTTCGGCTTTCGTCACCCCTTCAACCCAGCGTTTGCGCGAAGCGACCAAAATGCTGCGCGTTTGGCTGGCCTGAATCATCAGCTCAATGTTGTCTGGCGAAGTCACCGAAACCAGTTCGGATTTGGTATCTCGCCAGGGAAGTTCCGTCGCGTAAAAGTTGATGCCGTGGTCTTCGTTAACGAAAAAGACCAGCTTTTCTCCGGGTTGCGCGGCCAGTCTTGCGGCCTGCGCCAAAGGCTTCAGCGATTCTCGATTGCCCAGCGCCGGAAAGATCAAATGCGTTGCCGTGACGATGACCGCAATCAAGCTGAACGGCAGAATCATCAACGCCAACTGACCGCCTCTCCACAACCAAAGAATCAAAAACACCCCAGCCACGGCGACGGTCACTCCGCCAATCAACCACGCACTGCCAGCCGTTACGCCAAGCTCGCGCTGGCTGACGAAAATTGCTGCTATGCCGACAATCGCAATAAATGCAGCAGTCAGCCCAACCAGGATTTTGGAACCCGCCGCTTTCTCACGGTCGCGGTTCCGCCCTGGCGTTTGCTGCCACCACTTTTCCAATTCCAACCCAACCAACAAAGCGATTGCGGGAAAGATCGGCAACACATAACCGGGCAGCTTCGATCCTGAAAAAGAAAAGAAGCCAATCGTCACCGCCACCCACAACCACAAAAACAGTCGCAAGCGGTCAGCCAAAATTTCGCGCCAATTTTTCAGCGATTGCCACGCGCTGCTGAGCAGATAAAACGTCCACGGAAAGCTGCCAGCCAGGGCGACCAAAAAGAAAAAATAAAAAGGCTGCGGATGTTTGTATTTGTTCGACAGGTAACGCTGGAAGTGATGTCCGATGAAAAACTCGTTGATGAATTCGCGCCCGTGTTTGGCAATCACCGGCGCATACCACGTCGCCGCCGTAGCCAGAAAAATCACCGCGCCAATCAACAACAGCTTCGGTCGAAAGAGAATCTTCAACCGCCGAGTCAGCAACAGGTACAAACCGATGACCGCCGCTGGCAGCACAATTCCGACCAAGCCTTTTGCCAGAACTCCCAGTCCCAAAGCAAAAAAAGTCAGTACCGCGACTGGTAAGGAGCGCCGTTGCTGCGATGCGTCACCCTCTGCAAACCCACTCCCTACAGGTCGCGGTACCGACTGCTCCCAGACAAAAAAGCTGGCCAGCGCCAAAGTCATCGCCACCGACAACGGCATGTCGAACGTCGCCACACGCGCAAAACCCGGCCACATTCCGCAAGTCGTCAAAACTGCCGCGCTCAAAAAACCGAAACGCGCCGAACGGATTCGTTTGCCGAAACCGTAAACCAACAGCACTCCGACGGTGGCAAAGACTGCGATGAAAAAGCGCGCGCCGAATTCATTTTCGCCAAACAGCCAGTAACCGGTAGCCGACAGCCAATAAGTCAGCGCAGGTTTTTCAAACCAGTTAATGCCGCTCAGTTTGGTTGTCACCCAATCGCCGCTGATGAACATTTCGCGCGCGACCTGAGCGTAACGCGGTTCGTCCGGGCCGATAAAAGGCAGGCTGCCCAGGCCGTAAAAAAACACTCCGGCGCATAAAGCCAGCAGCGCCAACGGAAAATACTTTTCTATGCTGTTGTTTTGTTTGGAAGGAAGTTTGCTGATTTGCACGGTTACTGTTTCAAAATCGAAGCTTCGCGGTTAAATTCCAAGCCTCAGATTAACATCCAAACCTGAAACTGTCAGTACGTGACCGGTAGGAAGCGTGCATCTCCGCTCAACATTTCCTGCAAACCACGCGCGCTCCCTACCGGTCGCGGTACTGACTCAGAATCATTATGAGTCAAACAATCAAAACCGCAGTCATTGGCACAGGCCATCTGGGCAAAGAACACGCCCGCGTTTACCACACGCTTGAATCATCCGAACTTGTCGCCGTGTGCGACACCAACGAAACCAACGGTCAAGCCATTGCCGAAAAGTACGGCGCGCGATTCGTCAAAGATTATCGAGACCTGCTTGGCGAAGTTGAAGCCGTCAGCGTCGCCACTCCAACCGTCAATCATCACGAAACGACTTGCGCGTTTTTGGAAGCGGGCGTTGCCGTGTTGGTTGAAAAACCCATCTCGCGCACACTGGCCGAAGCCGATGAAATGATCGCGCTGGCCGATGCCAAAAACGTCGTGCTGCAAGTCGGCCACATAGAACGGTTCAACCCGGCGTTTCAGGCTCTGTTGCAACAACTGACCAATCCGAAATTTTTTGAAGCTCACCGGATGGGGATGTTCACGATGCGTTCGCTGGACATTGATGTAGTCATGGATTTGATGGTTCACGAACTGGACATCATCTCCAGTCTGGTCAAAAGCGAAGTCGTTCGCATCGAAGCCGTGGGCATTCCGATCCTGACGCAGAAAATTGATCTGGCGAACGCGCGGCTGGAATTTGCTGACGGCACCATCGCCAACATCACCGCCAGCCGCGTGGCAGGCGAACGATTGCGAAAGTTGCGCGTGTTTCAACCTAACGAGTATTACTCGCTGGATTACGCCGAACAGCAGGTGGGGATGTTCAAACTGACTCCGCCCAAATCCACCGGGGCGTTGCCGGAAATCGTCGCGCAAGGTTTGGAAGTAACCAAGCGCGAACCGCTGTTGACCGAAATCGAATCCTTTGTGTCTTCAGTTCTTGGTAAAACCGCTCCGGTCGTCACCGGTGCAGAAGGCCGTCGCGCCCTGGCTTTGGCGCTGGAAGTTTTGGACAAGATCAAAGCTCATTCGACGCGCGCCAACATCAACCTTAACTTCGAATAAATCTGGAGGCCGTAATGGCAAACCTACTTGGCAATTCGAGCGTGCTCGACAATCTGATAGCCATTGTTGTCGTAATTCTGGTGCTGAGCCTGATCGTTCAATCTGTTCAGGCGGTCATCAAAAAGCTGCTGCAAGTGAAGTCGTTGCAGGTGGAACAATCGCTGGTTCATTTGTTTCATTACGTCGTCGGCGAAGACGCTACCGGATTTATGAACACGTGGCTGAGCCGTTTGCCCATGGTTCGAGCGATTGTTTCTATCTTCAAAAAGAAAGCCCCTTATCTGGACGCCAGCGGAAAAATCCAATCGCTGTACCAGGCGTTGGAAAAAGAAATGATCAAAGCCGGGCGCGTCACCACCACCGGCAAGGTTGCGCTGTCTTCTGTTTCCAAAGACGACCTGCTGAAATTCATGGGCAACATCCCCCTCAGCGAAATCACTGCTCTTTTTCCTCAACAGGATAATAAGAAGCTTTCTGATTTGGCCGAAAAGCTGGAAAAGGCTCAGCAAACCGTCAGCGATTTCAACGAAAAACACGGCGCGTTGATAGAGAAAACTCCACTGGCAAAAATTCAGGAGCCTTTGACGCAAATGCTTTCTCAAGCCGGGCAGCTTTTCGATTCCGGGCTTTCCAACGTTCGGCTGGGCGATATGGCCAAGCTCGGCGGTATGGAAGTCAGCGAAGCACAAAAGCTGCTGTCGGCATTACCGGCTGCAATGCAGCAAAGTATTGCTCACCTGGAAGAAGGCGCGAAAACGGAAGCTCAGCAGGCGCTGCAAAAACTCTCCGACGTAATGAAGCCCGTTCAAAAAGGCTTGCAGGAAATTCTGTGGCTACCTGAACAAATGAGCAATTACCTGAGTCATGCCAATAGCTGGTACGACACGATCATGCACAGTCTGGACGAGCGTTATGCTCGTAGCATGAAAACCTGTGCCATAGTCATCAGCTTTGCCGTTGTCGTGACGTTGAATGCCAACCTGTTCGCCATTTACCGGCAAATTTCCGGCGATCAATTCCTGCGTGATGCTCTGATCGCTTCAGCAGACAACGTGCAGCAAAAGCTACAGGAGCAAAAATCTCCAGACCAACAAATCGGCGACGTAAAACAGGCGCTTCAACAGGTAAAAGCCAACGCAAGTTTGTACACAGGCTTTGGATTCAAAGGGCCTAAATGGATTAGTGAAGCCTGGAAAAACAAGAGCCGTCTTTCCTTGTATCAGATATTTGAAGCGCTGCTGGGCTGGATTGTGATGACTACACTGCTCAGTGTCGGAGCGCCATTCTGGCAGGATACTTTAGAGTCTTTGTTCGGGCTGAAGAACTTGCTGCGAAAACAGCAACCCAACGAAAAATAAGAGTAGCGCGAACTGTCAGTTTGCGTCTTCGCCGGTAAGGGCTTGGCGGACAACCAATCGGCTTCAACACAAGACGCAAACTAACAGTTCGCGCTACAACAATTTACGGCCAGACTTCTTTGGCAACGAACCAGGGATGAATCTCAACCGCCAATCGCCCGGCTTTGACCGCCGGGTCAGACTCAGCCCAGGCTTTGGCTTCTTCGGCGGATTGAGTAGTAAACACAAAAATTCCAGCCAGATCGCCGGCGTTTGCCAATGGCCCGGCGGCAGGCATTTTCCCCGCATCCATCATCTGCCGTATGTTCCATAGATGATCGAGCTGCAGTTTTTGTAGTTCCGGCGTGGATTCAGCAGTCCACTTCGCCCCGCGTTTGAGCAGCACAAAATGGTATTTGGTCATGGTCATCGGGGTTTGTGGATTCTTTCGGTATTCTTCGTTCAACTTGGCGCCGATACCTTTCGGCCCCATCCAGGTGAAAATCTCCATTCGCAAACGACCGGCTTTGATTGCGGGGTCTTCAGCGGCCAAAGCCCTGGCTTCCTCCATCGAGGCTTTGAACAAAAAAATACCTCGCAAATCGCCGTCGTCCATCATCGGACCGGCAGCAATTAACTTGCCCGATTGAGCCATTTTGCCGATGTTGGCCATGTGACCAGCTTGAATTTTTTCGGCTTCTTCTTTTGTGCCTGTGCCGCTGTTCGGGCCGTTGCGAAGCAAGCCAAGCTGATAAGTTTCCAGATCGAATTGCGGCGGCTTGAGTGATCGGCAGCGGGTTTCTGTGG
>JAGNMH010000471.1 GCA_017991275.1 Acidobacteriota bacterium | reverse complement strand
CCAATGACTTTGGCGTCCGGGCGGGCCCATTTTTTGACGGCTTCGGCTGCGCCGGGAACCGCCGGAGCGGCGACGCCCATAATCAATTTGACGTTCGGATGCACCTTCATCACGTTCTGAGTTTCCTGAAACGCTCGGTCGCGGTCGCCGTCGCTGGGCTGGATGGCTACGAGTTTCATTGCCGGATACTTTTCAGCCAGCCGAGCCTTGATGTGTTTGATCCATTCGTTTTGGTTCGCGGCGCTCAAGGATGCGGTGATGATGGCGAAATCGCCTTTACCTCCAAGAATGCGCGCGGCTTCGTCCATCAACGTGTAGCCGATGCCTTGCGGCGTAGCCTGGTTGATAAAGAAATCGCGTGCGTTGGCTTCGGCGTCGGCGTCCCAGGTGACGACTTTGATGCCTTTGTCGCGCGCCTTTCGCAGCACGGTGGAAATCGCGGCGGAGTTTTCTACGCTGACGGCAATGACATCAACTCCGCGAGTGATCCAACCTTCGACGACTTCGTTTTGTTTGGCGGGGTCAAGATCGGTCGGGCCATCCCAGATCAATTCAACGCCGAGTTCTTTAGCGGCTTCTTCAGCGCCTTTGCGACAACTGACGAAATACGGATCGCCTTTGGCTTTGGGCATCATGCCTATGACTGTTCGTTTGGCGGCGGGTTGAGTGGCAGCCCCTTCCTTACGGTCGGGGTACTGATTCCTGAGCAGCAGCCAGTTGCTGCCCGCAATCAATAAACCAGCGCCTAAAATTGCCGCGCAGATAAACGCAACTTGAGAATTTTTCATGTCGAATTCCTCAATGTTCGTAGTCCCGCCTTCAGGCGGAATGATTTTGGCCAGCGAGCCTCTTCCGCCTAAAGGCGGAGCTACGAATTTTTCAATGCAGATTGTCACGACCAGCAGCGCGCCGGTCAGAATTCCTGCCAGTTCAGTCGGCAGCGCAGCCAGGCGTAAACCGTTTTGCAGAATAACGATGGCGAACAACCCCAGCATCGTCCCCCAAACCGTTCCGCGCCCGCCAAAAATAGAAGCACCGCCGAGCACCACGGCGGTGATCGCTATTAGCTCGTAACCGGTTCCGGCGTCTGATTTGGCCTGGCCTAAATGAGCTACATAAATCACTGCGGCCAGACTCGCCGCCAGACCTGACAGCACATAAACCAATGCAGTTCGTTTGGCGACCGAAATTCCGGCAAAACGCGCGCCTTCAGCAGAAAAGCCAATGGCATAAATGCTGCGGCCAATCACTGTCCTATGCATCAGCAGAAAGTAAAAGACGGCAGCCGCAATCAATAACAAAGTTTGAGGCGGCAGAAAGCCCAGCCAATAACCTTGCCCCAAAAACAAAAACGATGGTGGAAAGCCGCTGTAATTTGCTACGCCGCCGGTGATGCCTTCGGCCAACCCGCGAAAGAGCGAAAACGTGCCGAGCGTGACGATCAGCGGCGGCAGTTTTAGCCGAGCGATCAACAGCGCATTCAAAGTTCCACCGATCAAGCCGACCAGCAGAGTCAGCGCAACGCTCAACCAAATTGGTAAACCGGCGACTTTCCACATCCAGCCGCAGGCAATCGCCGACAAACCCATCATCGAACCTACCGAAAGGTCAATTCCTCCGGTGATGATGACAGGTGTCAAAGCCAGCGCGAGCAAACCGATTTCGACGCTCAGCCGGATGACTTCAAATCCGTTCGGGCGCGAAAAGAAATTTTCGCCGATGAAGCTGAACAGCAGCGTTTCGGCAAACAGCAGGATCAACAACGCCCATTCGTGGTTCGGGAACAGTCGTTGCCACAGCGGCTCTTCGGTTGCGAACGGCGCAGAGTTTGTCATTTGATGAAGATTTGAGCAGGGAATGATTTACAGTCGAACGAGCGCGGATTATAGTTGCGCCGCTTCGGTAATCAAACCGGCGAAAACAAAAAAGCAATCATTCCCCACAGGATAATCAACATCGGCACGGACTTTCGGTTTGTGCTGCAAATCAGGAGACAACCATGGATTTGACAGGAATACTTAACGACGTGCTCAGCGGTGACAACGTGGGCCAAATTAGCCAGGCGATTGGCGCTGACGAAGGCTCGACCAGCAATGCGATTCAGGCGGCTTTGCCAATGATTCTTGGTGGGTTGGCCAACAATAGTTCCAGCGAAGAAGGGGCTTCAGGTTTGCTTGGCGCGATTGATCGCGATCACGACGGGAGCGTGCTGGACGACATCGGAGGATTGATTGCCGGACAAATTGGCGGAGGCGCAGGCAACGGCGCTGGCATTTTGGGTCACATTTTTGGCGGCCAGCACGACACTGTTGCTCAAGGCGTCAGCCAGGCCAGCGGATTGGACATGGGCAAAGTCGGACCGCTGCTGGCGATTCTGGCTCCGATTGTTATGGGTGCAATTGGTCGTTCGCGCCAAAGCAGCGGAGTCGGTACGTCTGACCTGGGCGGGTTACTCGCCGGAGCCGCTCAATCAATGGGCGGCGGCAATTCCGGTTTGATGGGAATGCTCGGCGGCATGCTTGACCGTAATCACGACGGCTCGGCTGTTGATGATGTCGTCGGCATGATCGGCGGAATGCTGAGCGGACGACGGTAAACAAAGACAGAAACGGTAAACAGGATTGACAAGATTTTCGAACAGGATGAACAAGAGATTTTCCGGCATCTTGTTCATCCTGAAAAAATCCCGTCAATCCTGTTTACCCATCCCCACGATGACAGACTTCAAATACCAACACGGACGGCTGACTTACCTGAAAAAGTCCACCAGCCAGGAACGCGGGTACGAAGACTGGCAACTGACTCGCAACCGTGATGGATCGGTAACGATGCGCTGTCTGGCTATAACGGATGATTCGCGTTTTGTCCGCGATGTGACTTATACGCGCAGCAAAGAAGGGCGACCAATGGACGCCTTTGTCAGGTTGCAAGTCGAAAATCATCTGCTCGGCACTGGCTACTTTCACCTCGAAGCCGACAAGTTGGTTGTAGTTACAGACAGCGCCGAAACCGGCCACAGCATTCAAACCATCAACATTCCCACCGACTTCTTTTCCATAGTCACTCACGCCGTGATGCTGGATGGCTGGGCGATTTTCAATTACGACCGAGCGCGCGGCGGCGAACAGCGGCGAGCGATTTACAACACCTCCACACGGTGGGACGGAACCGATGGCCCGCTCGGCAGAGTTGGAGCCATTCGCCTGAACTTGCTCGGCGAAGAAGAAGTAACCGTCCCCGCTGGAACCTTCAAAGCCGCCCACTTCACGATTGATTCGGATGAGTTGAAAACGCCGACCTCTCATCTGTGGGTCGCAGGCGAAGACAAGATTCTGCTTCGCTACGATTGGGGAGAGTTGGATCACGAGTATGTTCTGACTTCGTGGAAGACTGAGAAGCGGTGAACCAGGTGAAGAGATGAGGTTGCTTAATCATTCGGATGTTCACCAATCACTCTCGATGCGCGAAGCGGTCGAAATCGTCAAGCTCGCCTTCATTGAACTTTCCACAGGCAAAGCCGACAGCCCGTTGCGCATTGCAATCCCTCAAACCAAACACGACGGTTTGACGCTGTTTATGCCTGCTTACCTGAGCGGAGCAGACGCGCTGGCCGTCAAGATCGCTTCGATCCACAACCGAAATTCAGAGCTTGGTTTGCCTCGCATTCACGCGCTGGTCGTTGTGATTAATCCGCAGACCGGTCAGCCCGTAGCCGCGATGGAAGGCGGATACCTGACCGCGCTCAGAACCGGGGCAGCGAGCGGAGCCGCTACGGATTTGCTGGCTCGTACCGATGCCGAAGTCGCCGCCATCATCGGAGCGGGGAAGCAGGCTCGGCAGCAAGTGTTGGCCGTGGCGGCGGTTCGTCCGATTAAAAGGTTTTGGGTTTACGCTCGGCATCGAGAATCTGCCGAAAGCTTGATTGCCGAATTGCAGCCGCAGTTGGTTGCAGCCGAATTGCTTGCTGCCGATTCGCCCGCTCAAGCCGTCTGCGAAGCCGATGTGATTTGTGCGGCTACGAATTCGCGAACGCCGGTTTTCGACGGCAAGGATTTGAAGCCCGGCGCGCATATCAACGGCATTGGTTCGTACACTCACGAAATGCAGGAAGTTGATTTCGCCACGCTGCGCCAAGCTTCAAAGATCGTCGTTGACCATCGGCAAGCCGCTCTGGCCGAAGCCGGAGATTTGATCGTCGCCATTGAAAGCGGCGAGATTCGCGTTGAAGACATTTACGCGGAGCTTGGCGAAATTGCCGCCGGGCTGAAACCCGGACGCGAACGAGACGACGAAATCACTTACTTCAAATCGGTCGGCAACGCCGTGCAGGATGCCGCCGTCGCTCAGGCAATTTATCAAAAAGCCTTGAAGGAAAACCTTGGGACTGGTTTTGAGTTGCTGGCGTAGGCGAGATTTTTGGAGTGCTAAGCCTTTGGCGTAGCTTTGGTAGTCGTTCGAATAAAGTAGAGTTCTTTTGACCTGAAGGTTTGAAAGCGCGCGGATGATTCTCGCTGGCTTCAAGGTAGAGCAGATCACGTGACTACCAAAGCTACGCCAAAGGCGCAGCACTCCATAGGACAAATCATGACCGACTTCGATGTAATTATTTTTGGCGGAGGCCCCGCGGGAATTAGTTCTTTGCTGTGGTGCAACTCGCTGGGGTTGCGTGCCGTGTTGTTGGAACAGGCGGCGGAACTCGGCGGGCAGTTGCTGCAAATGTTTCATCGAGTGATTGATTATCCGGGGTTGATTCCGGCCAACGGGCAGGAATTGCGCGATCACTTTCAGGCTCAGTTGAATGAGTTGCAGTTGAGTTACCGGGTTGGTTGTCAGTTGAGCGAGATCAACTTGAGCGAGCGAACTCTGCTAAGTGGCTTTGCAGGCAAGAGGGAGAAACTAACCAGCCGAGCGATCATCATTGCCACCGGAGCCAGCAAACGGCGATTGGGAATTCCGGGCGAAGGCCGCTTTGCCATTCGCGGCGGAGTTAGTTTTTCAGCTACGCGCGATCATAGTTTGTACGCGGGAAAAAAAGTTTGCGTCATTGGCGGAGGCGATTCGGCGGTGGAAAACAGTTTGATCCTTTCGCGGGTTTGCCC
>JAGNMH010000472.1 GCA_017991275.1 Acidobacteriota bacterium | reverse complement strand
TCCTTCTTCAACAATAAACATTGGCCCGACGGCATCACCCTGATGAACCAGGACTTCGCCCGCTTTGACGGCGACGGTTTCGGCTTCCAGCGTCAGCAGTTTCAAGGCTTCCGCCGGAAGCTTGGCCAGCGGCGTGTAAAGCTTGATGAAGTTCGCCAGTTGGCGATGGCGCTGTTCGATGTCGAAATAGTTTCTGACTTCGGGATGATTGGCCAACAACGCTTGAAACAACGACGGATCGAGTTTGTAGGCTTGCACATCGCTGCTGGCGCGAACAGTGGTCTGGCGTTTACCGCCGTTCACCAAAACCGATGGATCGAGCAGGCCTGTCGCGCCGAAGGTTTCGCCGGGCTTCAAAACGTTCAGCGGAATCTCTTCGCCGTTCGCGCCGCGTTTGACCATTCGCGCGCGACCTTCGGCCAGCACATAAACGGCGTCGGTTTCTTCGCCCTCGGTGACAATGTCACCTCCGAAGCTGAAGCTGGCCGGGACGAAACAATCCATCACCAGTTGTTTCAACTCAGACGGCAGAAACATCATCATCGGCAATTCTTCCAGCGTCATTCGTTTGTCTGTCATTGCATCCCCCACTTCACTCGTTCATTTATCGCCTGTTCCATCATATTGGCGACAATTGCTTTTTCAGCGCGTTGTCGAATCAGCGGGTCGTCGCCGGACGGCATCCTCTTTTCCAAGATGGAAAAGATCGGAAAGCCTTCGCGATACTTCAGCGGCCCCAGCCAATCGCCCTGCCGAGCAGCCAGAAAGTGCGCGCGCACGTTTGCGTCAATTTCGTCCAGGTAAAAGCTCCATTGCCGGGCTTCGCTGCCTGATTCTTTTGCGACTTCATCCATCGTCAGACCGTCTTCGGTAATACACCAGACGGCTTCGCGCGCCACACGCTCTTCCGTAAACCAAAGATAGCGGCAATCGAAACGCACCCAATCCAATCGGTGGTCGGCAATTCTGGCTTGCAGTTTTTGCGGAGTGATTGCCTGTTCACGCGCTCCTAAAAATTCAGCTTCGATGCGGGCAATCAGTTCGCGTGGTGCCGTACGCTCTGAACTATCACCCGCATCGAACAAGCCAGACGAGGCGGCAACCGCCGAACGCCCGGCCAACTCAATCGCCCACTGACCCAGCAGGTCTGCGCAAATTGTGTGCTTTTTGATAATTGCGGTGACGGCTTCGCCGCTAATTGAATGATCGGCGGTGATCTTTTCCAATTTGTTTGCCCATCGCTCAATCAGCAATTGTCCGCGCAGGTAATTCGTCAATTCTTCCAGTGTCAGTTCCCAGCGATTCAACCAGGCTTGGGTTTCTTCGCCGCTAATCAAATTGTGTGCGTATCTGAACGAAGTAAGCGCGTCTCGGACTTCCTGGTTGCTGGGAAGTTGTCCGGTTTCCGTGGCGAATTTCAGACAAGCCAGCATCCGTTTGGTACGATCAAAAAACCTCTGCCAATCGCCCCAGACTTCGGCGGCGGCAATGATTTCTTCCCAACCAAATGTCGTTTCGTTGACGGTAAACACGGGCTTGTCTCCTTTAATCTGCTTATTTCATTGATTAAGGCGGATAGAGGCGACGAAAACTATCATCGAAAAAAAAATTATTTCGGATGATAGTTTTCGCTCCTTCCTTACGCCTTAACAGGTGAGCGCAATCAGGCGCTCAACCGTGAAATCAATTTTTGAAGGAGATAAAGATGAACAATCAGCAAACCGAAAACATCAGCCTAAACAACGAGATCGCCGATCTGGAACCCAACAACGCTGAGGAAATCAACGGCGGACAAACACGCGAACACATCCTGTTGGCCAGACAGACCTCAACCGGCGGCAGCAGCACCCGTGGCGATGCGAATGGCGACGGAACTGTGACCAGCTCGGATTTCGTCATCTGGCGCTAAGGAACCACTGCCAGCAAAAAAAGAAAGCCTGGAAAGCGCGCTCCGGCATTCTGATTTTCAACCCGATTCAATTCCAAAGGAGATAAGCATGAACCAACAAGAAATCGAAAAAACTGAGGATTTCCAGGAAACAGAGGAAAGCGAAACCGTTGCATTGAATGAATTAACCGTCAACGATGAGCAGGCGGAACAGGTCAAAGGCGGGCCGCTCAGCGGAGTTCAGTTTAACCACAATGAGACCACTGCCGAAGATGAAGATGAGGAAGACAAAGCCGAATCGCTCGACGATCTTGCCGTTGAAGATGATGAACAGGTCAAAGGCGGGCCAGTCGGCGGCTTCATGCTTAACCACAATGAGACCACTGCCGAAGATGAAGATGAGGAAGACAAAGCCGAATCGCTCGACGATCTTGCCGTTGAAGATGATGAACAGGTCAAAGGCGGGCCAGTCAGCGGTTTCCAACTGAACCACAACGAGACCACTGCCGAAGATGAAGATGAGGAAGACAAAGCCGAATCGCTCGACGATCTTGCTGTTGAAGATGATGAACAGGTCAAAGGCGGGCCGCTCGGCGGAATGATGCTAAACCACAACGAAACCATTAACAGTGATGACGAAGCCAAGACCATGGGGCTGGCCAATCTTGTGCTGGCCGATTTGCAACCTCCTGACGATTTTGCCGAAGCGGTGGCGGCGGGCACGGCCAGCTCTGATGTGATCGTCACGCGCGAAGACAAAGACAGGCGTGGGAAGACTATAGATAAATCAAGCCCTATCTTGTACTTGAATCAAAATTGATGCCCGGTTCAGCAATTCTCAGTTTGACTGTACCGTAGGTTGTCCAACCTGCGGGGACGTGGCTGGAAATGGCTTCCGGGCCACCGAAATCACACAAAAGTCAGATTCCGCAGGTTGGACAACCTACGGTATGCCCCCCGGTTATCGCCAAACTGAGAATTGCTGTGCCCTGTTGAAGGCTGACAGAAATATTCGACAAAATTTTTCTGGCGCTGATAGTTTTCAACCGATTTTTCCGCCTTAACCATTGAGCACGTTTTGGCGCTCGACGAAACAAACTGAGTTTTCACAGACAAGGAGCTTTGTAATGAAAGAACAAACAACGACCAAGCAGTTAGCCGACAATGAAAACCTGGAAACGCAAAATGCCCAGAGCAACCAGACTTCGCCAATCGCGGATCTGGAAGCTCTGAACGCGGAGGAGATCAAAGGCGGCCCATCCAGCAACGATTCGCGCGCAATCAAAATCACGGCCAGCACTGCGAACTTTAATCACAACGAAACGGTGAGCGAAGACAGCGAAGCCAACGACGCGGCGACCGAAACAATTGACGATTTGTCGGTCAGCGATGAGCAAAGTGAGGAAATCGCGGGCGGAGCAGTGCAGAAAGTCCGCGAAGTCGCCGCTCATACATCAACACATGCCGGGGGTGGAGGCGGTGGCGCAGGCAAGGTCAGCTACCACGACATTAGCTAAAGCCGAATTTTAAGATTCAACGTTCGTAAATCGAATTGCTAACCGGGCGCGGTGACTAAATCGTCGCCGCGCCTGCTATTTCAATTCACCCGTCCGGAGAAGATTTATGGCTACCAGATTCGCCAACACCGCCCCGTTACCCGTTGATGCTAAAACCAGCTTTCTTGATTTGGCTCCTCCACATTGGGCCGCGCGCGGATTGGCGTGGGCGCTGCTGGCGGTGTTTGCATTGGGAACCATTGCTTCCATCGCCATTTCGATGCCTGAAAAAGTCACGGCGCAATTCGTGTTGACGCCTGTGCGCGGAGCCGATCCGGTCAAGGCGATTCGCGGCGGTGTGGTCACGGAACTGCTGGTCATAGAAGGTCAGGCGGTCGCTCAAGGCGATTTGCTAGTCACGTTGCGCTCGGATTCTGCCGCCAATCAAACCGCCGAACTGCAAACCATCGAAACGCAACTGGCCGGTTCCGGCGACAGCTATCTGAACGCCAGACGCAAGCTGGAATCGGTGCAACTGACAGACGATCAGGAAGCCCGCAAATTGGAAAGCCGCGTTCGCCACCTGGACAGCTTGATTGCTCACAAACGCCAACAACTGACGCTGACCGAACGTATGAAAGACAGCTATGACAAACTCTTCCGCGAAGGCATCGCCAGCCAGGCTCAACTGACCGCCAAGCTGATTGAAGTCAGCGAACTGGCTTCAGAAGTTGAACGATTGGTGACGGAACAAAGCGACGCGCGCGCCGAAATTGAAAAGCTGAAACTTTCCGGCGCAACCCGGCAAACCGAATTCAAGGAATTTGAGCGCGAGCTGAAAGAGAAAAACAAAACCGGAGAAATTCGCGCCGAAGCCTTGAAATCCGGCTTGAGCAACATTGATGGCAATCAGGTGCGGCTGCTCGCCTCCTGTTCGGGAGTAATTTTGAAGCTGAAAGTGCGCGACAAGGGCGCGATGGTCGGCGAAGGCGAAACCGTTGCCGAACTGGCGTGCGGCGGCAATCAACTGGTTGCCGAACTGACCGTGCCGGAATCCGGCGTAGGCAAATTAAAACTGGATCAAGGCGTGAAGCTGAAATACGACGCTTTCCCCTATCAACGCTTCGGGGCGAAGCACGGGCGACTGGTTTGGCTGAGTCCCGCCAAAGGAGAAGGTTCGGCAAACTTCACGGCGCGCGTTGAAATGACTGAAAAAGAAATTGCCGTCAAAGGTCAGCAGCGAAGCCTGAACGCCGGGATGACCGGCACGGCTGAAATCGTGGTCGGCAAACGGACGCTGATAAGTTACGTTTTCGAACCAATCCGACAACTGCGAGAAAATCTGGCTGATGTGCCCTGAACAAGGCTCATCGCCAGCAGCCGCAATTCATTTCAGGGAAATCATCATCTGGTCTTCTTCCACCGAGGCAGCCGAATAAAACAGCCATTTGTTATCCCGGGAAAGAGCGGGGTCTTCCGTGGTCATATTCGGCAGGGAATGCAACACAGCAGGCTTTTTGGTTTGGGTATCCACCAGGTAAATTTTGAAATTGAAGTAATAAATCAGCCGACGGTTATCCTGCAGCCATAAGGCTGAATCGCCTTCGTTGGTAATTCGCTCATAAGTTCCCGACGCCAGGTCGAAAACAACCAAACCAGGCAATCGCTCACTTTCAGCGGCAAGTGTGCCCACGATCCGCGTACCGTCCGGTGAC
>JAGNMH010000470.1 GCA_017991275.1 Acidobacteriota bacterium | reverse complement strand
CGCACTAACCGGGCGTCAATCGGATTGGTGATGGCGTTCACCACGGCGACCAGCAGCATGTAAAAACAGCCGCGTTCGCGCCAGATGGCTTTGATCGGTTCCAGCCAGCCGTTTGAAAACAGCAGCCGGTGCATGGCTATCGAACCGATGAAGATCAACATCACGCCTACGCCTTTTTCCAAGGTCGTGCTTTCGTGATTGACGATCTTGCCTGTGACGATCAAAAAGACCGGCGTGAACGAGATGTAAGGCATGCACAACGAAATCGGAGTTATCTGAATGGCTCTGAAGTAGAGCAGCGTAGAACCAGCGACCAGCAGAACTTCAATGACCAGATAACTCAGGTAAGTCGGCATAGGCCCCAGCATCAAACCTTCAATGCCGAAATACTGGCCGCCGTCGTTGCGAAAGTGCGGAACGTTGCCGCTCATCACCCGCCAACCCAGAGCCGCCAAAAAAGCCAGCGCGGCAAAGAATCGAATCCAAAACGTAGAAGCAAAAAGTTCGTGATGATCTACGACTTTTTTTGCGGAGATGTCTTTGACGACGTTGCTGATCGAAGTGCAGCCAGCCATCAGCAAGCCTAAGGGCGAGAGATTTTCAGCCATTTAGTTTCCTTTTGAATTTGATGAAGTGCGAAATGCGGCGCGAATCTTAAGTCACTTGGCGACGAATGCCCAGCAACTTGCTTCGACTGGATGCTCGGCTATACTTCGCGCCACATTCAAAACCCAATCTCTCGGAGGAATTTGTGACCGCACCTGCAATTCGCACTACTGTTGTCGGCTCTTACCCAGTGCCTGAATGGCTGATTGCCTTACCCAGCCAACAGGCTTTGATTGACGCGACCAAGGTCGTTTTCAAGATTCAGGAACTGGCCGGTATTGATGTCATCGCCGATGGCGAGCTTTATCGTTGGGATGTAAACCATCCCGATACCAATGGAATGATCGAATATTTCATTCGCCCGATGGACGGCATTCGTTCGCGCGTTACCCGCAGCGACGCGGAAGAGTTTCGCCGCCTGGAAGGAATGGGTTTTCGATCAGCGCCAGCGGGCGTGGTCGAAGGCGTCATCGGCGAAGGCACGTTGAGTTTAAGCGAAGATTACCGCCGTGCTCGTGCCTGCACTGCGCACCCAATGAAGTTCACGCTGACCGGGCCGCATATGCTCTGCAAAACTTTGATGGATCATCATTACGGCAACCTGCCCGATCTGGCGATGGCCATTGGTCACGCGCTGGCACAACAGGTCGGCGAAATTGACAGTGAAGTCATACAAATTGACGAAGCCAACATCACTGGCCACGCTGAAGAAGGTGAGTGGGCTGCGGCGGCAATCAACGTCGTACTGGATGCCGCCACCCAGGCCAAAGAAAAGGGTGTTCACATGTGCTTCGGCAATTACGGCGGACAATCCATTCAGCGCGGAACCTGGCAAAAACTGATTGGTTTCATCAATCGTTTGCACTGCGACCACGTGCTGTTGGAAATGGCTTTTCGTGGTTATGACGAATTGCAGTACTTCAAAGACGAACTCGATCCGCGCATAGGCATTGGCCTTGGTGTGATTGATATCAAGGTCAACACAGTCGAATCCGCCGATGAAGTCGCCAGCCGAATCGAAGCTGCGACAAAAATCGTCGGCGATGGTCGCATCAAATGGGTCAATCCTGATTGCGGCTTTTGGATGAACAAACGCTCAATTGCCGACCGCAAGATTGCCGCGCTGGTAGCAGGCCGCGATCTGTTTTTAGGCCGCTGAATAGACGTGGAGTGCTGGGACTTGTCACCGCTTTTCGTTCTTGGCGACAATTTCTGTTGGTTTTGTAAATCTCTGCCAGAGAACGCAAAGCTGCGACAAGTCGCAGCACTCCACATGTCCCGCCGCAGAAGGAAGGCTTTATGAACAGACGAGCTTTTTTGTTGTTGGCCGTGTTGGCTGCCGGGTTGGTGGCGACCGAGCATCAGGCGAAGACTCAATCAATCGCGCCGATTTACGTCACGTTATGGTTCGACACCGAAGATTACGTCTTGCCGCAAAGCGATGACGCCGCGAAACGATTGGCAGAAATGCTGACCCGGTTGGGCGTCAAAGCCACATTCAAGATCGTCGGCGAAAAGGCTCGTGTTATGGAACAGCGTGGCCGCAAAGATGTCATCGCCGCGCTGAAAAAACACGAGATCGGCTATCACTCAAACCTGCATAGCGGCCAGCCTACGCCAGCCGTTTACTTGCAGCACGCGGGTTGGGAAGACGGCAGCGCGGAATTTTATCGCCGCGAGGTTCAGGGCGTCCGCGACATTGAACGCATTTTTGGTGTGACGCCGGTTTGTTACGGCCAGCCCGGCAGTTCGTGGGCTTCGCAAAGTTATCCGGCGCTGAAAAAGATGGGCGTTTCAATGTACCTGGACGAAGCCAGTCAGGTCGGCATTGACGACCAGCCGTTTTATTACGGCGGCATGCTGAACGTTTTCAAAATGCGTTCGACCGTCGTCCGAATGGATTTGGGCAAGCAGGACAATTTGGCAACTGCTCAATCCGAATTTCGGTTAGCCGTCGAAAAATTGCGGCAACGCGGCGGCGGAACGATCAGCATTTATTACCATCCGTGCGAATTCATCCATCGGGAATTTTGGGATGGTGTCAATTTCCGCCGAGGCGCAAACCCTCCGCGCAGCGAATGGAAACTGCCTCCGACACAAACCGCCGAAGAGATCGAACGCAACTTCCGCGATTTTGAACAGTACGTTCAGTTCATTCAAAAGCAATCTGGCGTGAGCTTTGTTCATTGCGCCGACCTGATGAAGCTTTACGAAGACCGCGCGTTGACGCACAGCTTGACGCAAAAAGAAATTGCCGCCATTGCTCAATCGGTGCAGAAGGAAATCGGCTTTCAGCGAATGAGCGGTTTTGCGCTTTCAGCCGCGGATAGTTTCGGCTTGCTGACCGAAGCCTATCTTTCGTTGCTGGATGGCAAGAAACAGCCGTTGAAATTGAGGCCGATTTATGGCCCGGCCAGAATGTTTTCCGCTTCGGTCGGTGAAACGAAGCTAACGACAGTTCGTCAGATTGAATTTGCCGAAACGGTTCGTGACGTTTCCCGATTTGTTCAGGCGCACGGTCGAATGCCTGATGAAGTCTGGATCGGCGCTCAAAGCATCTCGCCACAAGATTATCTGGCGACGCTCGGCTCTGTCATTGAAAGTTGGAAAATCAACGACGGAAACTCGGCGGTCGCTTTGCGAATCGGCAATTTCACTGCTGACCGTTATGTTGCCGAAGATTCAACCAGGCTTTGGGGCTGGGTGATTTTCCCTGAAGGCTTTCACGCGCCGAAGCTGATGGAAATCGCTCGATTGCAGGCCTGGACGTTAAAACCGGCGTTGTTGCCGCGCTGAAGGCGGTTCCCGTTGAAGCGGAAAGCATGTGCTAAAATCTCCACGTTTGTGGAGGAAAGTCGTATGGAAGTCGAATCAAAAGCTTATTCACCAATAAATCTGACAGGACCTCTGCCCGATCAAACGGAAGCCCTTCCTTTCAATATTCAGAGTGCTTTATCGAAAGCCAAGGATATTCTGACTAGAAACGGGGCGACTCAAATTATTCTTTATGGCTCAATGGCGCGGAGGGATTTCGGCCCTGAATCCGACATTGATTTGTGTGTCAGTGGTTTGACAGGAGTTAATTACTTTCGTGCCGTGGGCGAGTGTTTGAAAGAACTGGATTTTCACGTCAGCATCGTGCCGCTGGAAAACACTTGGGGCTATTTTCGCCAACGCATCTTGCAGGAAGGGCAGGTGATTTATGAAAGGTGATTTTCGCCAAGAGGTTGAGTTTGGTTTGGAAAACCTAGATAAAGTGCTGGCGAGTATCTCTGCAATTGTTCCTCAAAATATACCTGCGAATGTGTTGGCACCTGCCTTGGCCTATGAATGTTTGGGGTATTACAACGCGTTTGAACATCTGATGGTTCGCTTCCTGAAGTCTCGATCAATGGCCCCAGCCTCCGGCCCCAATTGGCACAGAGACACGCTAAAAGCCTTTGAAAGCCTTTTATCTGAAACTGGCTTGCCTCTAGGCCAGGAACTGTCAAATGTTGTAACCGAGTTGATGGGCTTTCGACACGTTGCCACTAAAATCTACGGATTCTTGATAGACCAAGACCGACTACTTGCCTTGGTCAATATTATTCAGTCCAATCATGCGAGCTTGCGCAAGGTCGTTGAAGACTTGCTTGGCAAGCTGGCTTCGACACAATTGTAATCAAACCCATCTCAAGAAAAATCAGAATGCGTTTTCAAAAGTTATTTCACCTGCCTCTATCCCTTTTGTTAAGTTTTGTCTGCCTCAATGCGGTTTCTTCCGGCGTACAGGCGCAGACGCTCAAAAAGGATTACCTAAACTGGATCAAGATCGCCGCCGATGCAGGCTGGACGGATTACCAACCTAGCATCGAGCGTTGGAAAAAAGCTCCGAACCATCACGAACTTTGGGGCTACGATTCGCCGGGCGGGCCGATCTATTTGGCCGACTTGCTGGGTTATTTGTACCAGGAAACCAAAGACCGTTCGTATGCCGAAAAGGCGCGCGACATACTGGCTGGGTACAGCGATTTGCGCGAAACCTATCCGAAAGAGATGCAGGCCAAACGGCTGGAATACTCGGATGGAGTTCCGGCGATTTCCAATTTTTTCATCATGCCGCCTTATGCGCGAGCTTACATGCGCATCCGCGAAAGCGGCGCGCTGGACGCCAAAACCAAAGCCAAGATCGAAGACGCGCTGGCTTTCAGTCTGGATTTCATCTTTCGCTTTCCCGAATGGGGCGCTCATAACCGAGCAATGTTGCGAGCGGAAAGCCTGGCTTATGGCGCAAAGGCTTTGGCCAGCCATCCGCACGCCGCACGTTGGAAACAGCTCGCCGAAACTCTGGCCAGCGACAGCATGAAGCAGTGGGAAATCGAAGACGCCACCGGCTACCACGGCATCTGGCTTTATTCGGTGTTTTCATACGCAGACGTTTCCAAACGTGATGACGTGCTGCAATCGCCGATGGTTCATTACTATCTGGATTACTTTGTTCAACTGTTGACGCCGCACGGCAACAT
>JAGNMH010000469.1 GCA_017991275.1 Acidobacteriota bacterium | reverse complement strand
GTTGTAAGCGTCGTATTGGTAGATTTTGTGGACGGCGAATGTCGGATCGTCCGAAACCCTTCTGATCCGGCTGTTGTTTCCGCCTCCGTTGTAATAATCGTAATACTGCCTCCACAAGTACGAAGAGCCGTTCTGTTGATCCACCACGAAACTGGTCATCTGCAACCGTTGGCTGTTATGCCCAACCGTCAGCCGCAACCCGTTGCCGAAGTTCATTCCATGGTAAGCGTTCCAGGCTCGGTAAGTCATCGCCGAAGTGACGTTGGCCGTCGCGTTCGGATCGCTGCCTATCAGATTCGTGCCAATTCCTGAAATCGCTCCGGTGTTGTTGCGGGCGTAATTGATGGTTTTGTTGAAGCTGACCGGAGGCGGGCAGCCTTGTGTCGAGGTGCTGACAGTCACCGTGGCCAGCGTATATTCCGATGTCAGCGGCAGTCCGCCTGTGACATTTTGCAGATAGAAGACTGTGCCGTTGGTCACCCATTTGCCGGTCGTGACGTTGCCGCTGGTTCCACCGCTGGCCACCAGTGTTCCGTTGGGCGAGCCAGCACGCACCTGCACTGAGCTTGCTCCGCCCCCGGTGACATTCCAGGTCAGCGTAGTATCGAAGTACGTTTGAATCGTTATCGGCTGGTAATCAATCCGCACGAAGTAATACCAGGTTCCACCGCGATTTTGGCCGATTGAAACCAGGCGGTTTCCTTGATAAGCGAAATCCACTCGACGTCCGGCGGTGTCAATGAAGTAATCAATCACCACTTTCTCGTTGTCCAGCGTTTTGTAGAAAATGTCCACAAAATTTCCGTTGCGATCTTTGATCTGAATCGGCAAAGCCTGAAAGTCGCGGTTGTTTACCGAATACGAATAAGCGCCGAACTTCATTTGGGCGCCGTTCGGGAAATACATGATCTGCGCCGTCGCATCGAATTTCGGATACGACGAATCGTAGCTTTCATACAATCCTGTCGTAAAATTCTGAGCCATGTCGCGGCGCACACCGCTTGGATCAAGATAGATGATGCTGAGTTTGCCGGTGACACTGTTGAAGTATGCGCCAGTCTGGTCTTTGATCTGAATTGCGCCAAAGTTCGCCGTGTTCATTGGCTTAGGGTCTTCGTAACCAGCGCCGGGAGTGCCTGACGGCGCGTAGGCATTTGGAAGTTGCGGTGTTGTATTCCGCATGGTGTCTAGATTCGTTCCACCTTGAAGGTAGGCAATGAGTTTGAGGTAAAGGAGTTTGACCGTTGTCAGACTATGGCTTAGCACTTGCCGGGGGGGGCAGAATTGGGTTTGATAGGGTTGGCGGCCACGCTTGCCATTCGTAACGAAAAGCTAAAGCTGAGTAGCAGGCTAAACGAAACGATAGCGATGAACGTGGCTCTGAGAGACGATTTTCTGAACAAACGCATAAATTCCTCCGTGACAATCGTTGATAGTGAAACAGCTTTGGCTGACTGAATCGGGGTGGCGTAACTCAGTCACGGGAATCGAAAGATGTGCGTGCAGCTTTGATACTACTAAGTTTATGTTACTGCTGATTTGACCGCGTGCTGCTTCAGGACGAAGCGGCGGGGGCAATATGCTCCGGCTGTAAGTTGCTGTCAACGATTATTATCCGGCGTAAGAAGATTGTTGGCGATTGCAGGCAAGTTTCAGTAAGTTCAAGTCGAGAAAAAGCAAAGACCGCCGGGAAATCACTTTCCTGGCGGTCTTCGCTTTTATGCGGGTTGGAAAAAAGGAAGCTTCGCGCTTTCTTTTACGGCAACTGGGGACGACTGCGTCCCCAGAGTTTAATTGGGTTTCTTTGTGTCGGCGTCTTCGATGACAACTTCGACGCGGCGGTTTTGCTGACGACCGGCGGCGGTGTCGTTGGTTGCAATTGGCTTGGTTTTGCCGAATCCGCGAGTCGCTTTGATCTTCTCCGGTTTAACGCCGGATTCGGTCAAATAAGTGCTTACGGCTTCGGCGCGGCTTTCCGAAAGCTTGTTGTTCAATTCGTCGGAACCGACGGAATCGGTGTGGCCTTCGATTTCCAGTGTCAGGTTGCCGGGGTAGCCCAGCAAAATTCCGGCCAGCTTGCTCAGCTTTTCGCGGGCGGCAGGTTTCAGCGTTGCTTTGCCGGTGTCAAACAACACGTCACCCAGGTTGACGATGTAACCGCGAGTTTCACGTTTGGTGTCCAGGATTTCAGACAGCGAAACGTAAAGCTTTTGATAGGCGGCGTCGCGTTCGCGTTTGGCTGTTTCTGCTTCGGCGCGAGCAGCAGCTCTTTCGGATTCAGCGCGGCGAGTGGCTTCTTCAGCAGCGGCTTTTTCGGCGGCGGCGCGGCGAACTGATTCTTCGGCGGCGCGGCGTTCGTTTTCGGCTCTTAATCGAACCGCTTCGGATTCACGTGATGCGGCTTCGCGGCGAGCGCGCTCCTCGCTGGCGGCACGCTCCGCTTTTTCGGCTTCCAGTTTGGCGTTTTCAGCCTGAGCTTTTGCGCGCTCGGCTTCGGCTCTGGCCTTGTCGGCTTCGATGCGAATGCGGTTGGCTTCGGCTTGTGCGCGTTCGGCTGAAGCCTGAGCTTCGGCCAGTCGGCGTAAACGTTCCTGACGCTCGTTTTCGATTCTGGCCTGCTCTTCGCGTTCACCAGCCAGGTCGCGCGCGACTTGAGCCAGACGCATCACGTCACGAGCCATTCCGCTGAACTTGTTTTCGTCCTTCAGATTGCGCGGCCAGACCTGTTCCAAGGTGTTTAACTTGCCCTCGGCTTGCTTCCATTCTTCAGCGGCGAATTCTTTCGCTCCGGCTTTGCGCGCAATGTCCATAGAACGGCGAGCGCCCAGAATTAATCGCGGAGTTGTGTAATCCGCCTTCAGTGAATCGTTGTCGCTGGTTTCGTACAGATTACCTTTGTCGGCTTTGTATTCCGCCTGGACGGTTTGCACGCCCGAAGTCGTGTTTTTCGGCAGAGTCGTTTCCGCCACCACTTTAGGCGAAGGGAATTTGACCGCGCTGTGCGGTTCGGCGGTAATCATCAATCCGAAGGTTTGCGCGGTGCTCATCGCCCGTATGTCGGCGGCGTAACCGCTGGGCATTTCTGTCAGATTGTCGGTCTGGCCTTCAGGCGTCACAGCCCAAACGACATAAGTGGTGTAAAAGACTCCGTAAGTTTGCGGGTTGTCCAGATTTTCAACCCTTATGCGGATGCGAGCTTCGTTCTTTTTGTATTCGACATCAGCCTTGCCCAGTACTCGCGGAGCCAGCGAGGTGCCTGCCAAATTGACCGTAGTCTTTTTGTTTTCGACATAACGCACAGCCAACGTCGTTCGTTTGTCAAAGGGGTCCTGCGCCGTTTGAGCCAGCGCGCCAACGGCGAATATCGCCGCAACCATCAACGAAAATACTAATCTCTTCATAATCGTTCCTCCTGTTTCGTTTTATCCTTTTAGTGTAGTTTCAAAGCCAATTGTTCTTTGCCGCGTGCTGAGCGCGGCCAGTTTCATCAGAGATTGATGTCGTGAAAATATCGTCACCAATGCGTTGCGAGTCGTTGGTTTGAAAGCCAGACTTCTGAGCATCGAAGTCGCCCGGTAACGCCAGCCGAATTGTGCGCGGTGCAATTGTTTATAGCGCTTCACAATGCTTTCAAGTTCACTGACGCCTTTCTGATAAACGCCTTTGCCGAAAGCCTGAATGACAACCGTTGCCGCCAGTTCGCCGCTGGTCAGCGCCAGCAGAATTCCGCTGCCGGTGAAAGGGTCAATGAAGGCGGCGGCGTCACCGATTGTCAGCGCTCCCGGCATGGTTCGTCGGAGTCCGTAAATCACCGGCCCGGTTCCGAACCATTCGCCGTCAAAAACAGCCTTGAGTAATCGCTGATTGCCAGCAGGGTTCGATCGCAAGGTCAAATCCAACAAACGCTCACGGTTGCCTTTTGCTTCTTTCAAAGTCGCTTCAGTCGTTAGAAAGCAAAGGTTGACGCGGTCGCCTTCGACTTCAGTCAGCCCGCCGTAACCGTCACGGAAAAAATACAACTCGCCAAGATCGCCCAGCCCTTCGACTCCGCGCACATGAATCTTGCAACCGAACAGTCGCGAGCCGTTGAAACGCGAGGCCTCCTGCGGAACCAGATTGGAAAAGACTCCGTTGCGACCCGAAGCGTCAATCACCAGCGAAGCCGAAAAATTCTCAATATGGGAACTGGCAGACTTGCCTTCGATTGAGGTCAAACTGCCTTCACGCCGCAATCGGGGCGAAACCTGAAAACCTTCGCGGATTTCTACGCCGACTTCACGTGCGCGTTCCAGCAACACAAAATCCATCGCCGCCCGCGTCAAACTGATGGCGTGCGGATGGCCGTCGGCAATCCATTCCATCGGAACTTCCAGGCTGCGTCCGTCTGGAGCGAAGATGGAAAACCGGCGAATCGTCTTCGCTCCGGCGTCCAGCATTCGCTGACGCACTCCCAGCTTTTCAAAGAAGTTCAAACATTCCGGCGTGATGAATTCGCCGCAAAGTTTTTCGCGCGGGAACCTGCTTTTTTCCAGCAACAAAACTCGACGCCCGGATTGCGCCAGCAAGATGGCAGCGCTTGTTCCGGCTGGCCCGGCTCCGATGATGATGGAGTCATAGTTCACAGTCACGGCTCACAGTTCACAGTTCACAGTTAGTGTCAGCCATTCTTTAGCTGCGAACCGTGAACTGCGAACTTACAAAAGAATTTCTTTTGCGCCCAGCCCACGGGCGATTTCTTCGGCGCGTTCGGCCAGTGGCGGCGGCATTTTCACTGCCACCAGATAACCTTCGCTGTTGGGTTGTCGCATTCTGGGGAGTTTTTCTTGAGGGGATTTTCTTTGCTTAGCAGAAAAGAGCGAAGAGCCGACAAGCGCGCCAACGACTGCTCCGACGATGACGCAAAACAAAGCGTGATTGAACAATCCGGCGAAGATTGGCAACACAAACAACCCAAGCCCGTAAAACACCAAACCGATCAACAGAGCCATCGAGCCTCCCAGCAAAGCGCCGGTTACGGCGCTGCGAACCACTGGGGATAAAGCCGAATCGTTGACTGGCACGTAACGCGCGCGGCGAAGCTGGTCGTCAATTTCCACGCGAACTGTTGTCGCATCGCTG
>JAGNMH010000468.1 GCA_017991275.1 Acidobacteriota bacterium | reverse complement strand
GGCTCGGAAATGTGTATAAGGGACAGTTTCGGGTCTGACCGGGGCAGCCAACGGTTAACGTTTGGTTGTGGTGAATCGTTTTTTGTTTGGCGCTGGCGAAGCGGGAGCTTTTCCCAACATTGCCAAAGCGGTTTCCCGCTGGTTTCCGGCTTTGGAACAGGGCAGGGCGCTCAGCGCGTCTTTCATCGGCTTGGCCGTAGGGTCAGCGATGACTGTTCCGATTGTTTTGACTTTACTGGAGCATCAGAACTGGCGTTGGGCTTTTGTCGAATTCGGCGTTGTCGGAACTTTGTGGTGTTTGGCCTGGAATCGCTGGTTCAAAGATTCGCCTGAACAAAATCCGGCGGTGAACGAAGCCGAGTTGAAATTGATTCAAGTTGGACGGGAATCGAACTTTGCCAGCCACTCGCAGCCCATTCCGTGGAAAACGATGTTCAGGAGCGCGAACCTGTTTCTGATCGGTTTGATGTATTTCGCCTACGCTTATGGTTTGTACTTTTACATTACCTGGCTGCCGACTTATCTGAGCGAGCATCGTGGCTTTTCGCTGAATTCGACCAAATGGCTGTCGGCGCTTCCGTGGGTAGTCAGCGCCGTTTCCTTCGCTTTTGGAGGCTGGCTGACCGACCGAATTGCTAGAACAGGGAATTTGAAACTGGCGCGATGCGGAGTTGGAGCAATTGGATTTACAGCCAGTGCCGCCGTTTTGATTGTCGTCCCACAAGTCAAAAGCAATCTGGTTGCGGCTTTGCTGCTGGCCCTGGCTTTGGGAACCCAGACAATGACCATCAGCGCGGCCTGGTCTGTCTGTCTGGATGTCGGGCGTAATTACGCAGGAATTGTCACGGGCTTTATGAATTCCGTGGGCAATCTGGGCGGAACTGTTGCGCCAATTGTGTTTGGTTATGCCGTGGGAAAACTCGGTTCCTGGTCACTGCCGTTTTACATCATGGCCGGAGTTTTTATTTTGGGCGTGCCAATGTGGTTGCTGATTGATCCTTCCCGTTCTGTCATCGAAGAGAGGACGGTTGCGGCTCAAGTCTAAAACAATTCCTTTGATAAATTTTCCGGCGAGCCTGGACTTGCCGAACAAGCGGAACTCCTGACAATTTATTAGCAAGAGGTGTAATGATGAGAACCAATTTGAGCATACTCGTTTTTGTAATCGTGGTCTTATTCTTGAGCTTGGGCAACACCGTTTGGGCGCAGCAACCTGTAATTCCGTTGTATGCCGGAGTCGCCCCCGGTTCTGAAAACGACACACAAAAAGAAGTGACGTTCGTCAATCCGGACAAACAGCCGCGAATCCGCAACGTCACGCAACCTACGCTGACGGCTTTTCTGCCTGACAAAACCAAAGCCAACGGCACGGCGATCATCATCGCGCCAGGAGGCGGCTTTGTGCATCTGGCCATTGAAAAAGAAGGCTATGCAGTCGCCCGCTGGTTGCAGTCGCGCGGCGTGGCGGCTTTTGTTTTGAAATATCGGTTGATGAACACCGGTACGGAGGAGGAATACCAAAAACGCGCTATGGCATTGTCGCGTCCGCCGCGATCTCAACCTGGCACGGCGACTGTTACAACTGCGCCGACTGAAAACCCGGAGCGTCAGAAAGCCATTGCCCTGTGCATGGCGGATGGCAGGCAAGCCATTAAGCTGGTGCGCCAACGTGCCGCCGAATGGGGCATCGCTTCCGACCGCATAGGTTTGATGGGCTTTTCGGCGGGAGGCATTTTGACGATGGGAGTGGTGATGCAACACGAAACTGCCAGTCGCCCGAATTTCGCCGCTCCAATTTATGGCGGCAGTACGAATGGTTTGCCGGTGACGGTTGACGCTCCGCCGTTGTTCATCGCGGTCGCCGACGATGACCAAATGTTTTCCGGCAGCAGCGCCAAACTTTACCTGGAATGGAAAGCCGCCAAGCGTCCTGCTGAATTGCATATTTACTCCAAAGGCGGGCACGGTTTCGGCCTCACTGATCGCGGTTGGCCTGTGGATAGCTGGATTGATCGCTTTGGCGATTGGCTGAAGACTCAGGGGCTGATGAAATGATGCCGGACGTTACCTACACTTTGATTGAAGGCAGTCTGTACGTTGGCGCGGAACTACAAACGCGATTAAGGAATTGAGCATGAGCTATCAAAATTTACTGAAAAGAACTTCTGAACTGGCAATTGAATTTCTGGAAAATTTGCCTGAACGGCCTGTTGGTCGTCCGGTCAATTATGCCGGGCTACTGGCGCAGATGGGCGGCGAACTCCCTGACGAAGGCGAAGACTCTTTACAGGTGATAGAGAAACTGGTTGAAAACGCCAATCCGGGCTTGGTGGCCACGGCTGGGCCGCGCTATTTCGGATTTGTGATTGGAGGCGCGCATCCGGCCACTTTGGCTGCGGACTGGCTGGCGGCAGCCTGGGATCAGAACGCTGGCGCTTATGTTCTTTCGCCTGCGGCGGCTGTGGCCGAAGAAGTTGTGCGAATCTGGTTGGTGGACATGTTCGGTTTGCCGCGCGACATGAGTCTGGGTTTTACGACCGGCGGCACGATGGCCAACTTCACAGGGTTGGCGGCTGGACGAACTTCATTGTTGCGTAACGTTGGATGGAACGTCGAAGAGCAGGGGCTGTTTGGTGCGCCGGAAATCACCGTCGTGACGAACGCAGAATCGCACGTTTCAATTTTTGCTTCGTTGCAAATGCTGGGGCTGGGTCGTGAGCGCGTCATAAAAGTTGCCGCCGATGGGCAAGGGCGCATGCGACCAGATGCGCTGCAAGCCGTGCTGGCCGATGTCAGCGGGCCTGTTCTGGTTTGCGCGCAAGCCGGGAACGTCAACACGGGAGCCTTTGATCCGCTGCCTGAAATTGTTCCACTGGTGCGCGCTCGCGGTGGCTGGTTGCACGTTGATGGAGCTTTCGGGTTGTGGGCGGCGGCCTGTCCGGCTCATCAATCCTTGACCGAAGGAATTGAGCTTGCCGATTCGCTGTCGGTTGATTGTCACAAATGGTTGAACGTGCCTTACGATTCAGGCTTGGTGTTTGTGCGCGACCGGACGGCGCATCAGGAAGCCATGACCTTGAGCGCGCCTTACTACGCTTCGGGCGCGGAACCCGGACGCGAGAATCACAACTGGGTCCCTGAAGCTTCCAGACGCGCTCGCGGCCTGGCCATTTATGCGGCTTTGCGCGCAATGGGAAGAAACGGCGTGGCAGAAGTCATCGAGCGTTGTTGCCGATTGGCGCGTCGCATGGCCGAAGGTTTGGCAAAGGATCCGCGAGTCCAAATTCTCAATGATGTGGTTTTGAATCAAGTGTTGGTGCGTTTCGTGCCGGATTCAGGTGAAGCAGACGCCGATGAGTTCACAGCCGCAGTCATGCGGCGAATTCAGGAAGATGGGACGTGCTGGGCAGGCGGAACCACATGGCACGGCATGCACCTGATGCGCATTGCCGTCTCGAACTGGTCAACCCAGGAACACGACATTGATCGTTCCGTCGAAGCAATTCTGAATTGTGTCAATGCCGCCAGTCTGGAACGCTGAAGCTCAGTTCGTGCGCTGAGCTTAGCCAAAGAAAATCTCTCAGCCTTTCAAGTTTTCTCTCCGTTTTTTCGCTTACCCAGGTGAAGGGAAAGAACTGCTGCCGAATCCTTTGCCTGCACCGCGCAGGTCAGGGCAGTTCTTTTGCGATCTCAGTCAAAACCAAACGGAGAAAAACAATGCCAATCAAATCAACACTCAGCCCATTCAAGAAGCTGACGTTGAAACTGCGACTGATTCTGACGGCTTTTTGTCTGGCCGCAATCGGCGCAGGCTTCATCGCTCAATCCAGTTTATTCAATACCAGCAAGGTTTCAGCTCAGGAAAACTCAGCTAATAAAAATCAGGACAACCTTGCAGGCCAGGAACTTCAATTCGTCCGCTCGGCGGCAACCGAACGTCAGTTTGCCGAACTGGCAGAAAAAGCCCGTAACGGCAAACCGGTAGCAGTCATCATCGGAGTCAGATTGCCGGTTGCTTTCCGCTCCGAAGGTTTTCTGAAACGCCAGGAAGACGCCGACGCTCAACGCGGTTTTATTGCTCAAGCTCAAGAATCGCTGTTGAACCGTTTGCGTGCGAACAACCGTCAATCGGTAAAACGATTCAAGTACATCCCTTATCTGGCGATGGAAGTCAGCGCCGAGGAGTTGGAGCAACTAAAGGCTTTGCCGGAAGTTTTCCAGATCGAAGAGGACAGGGTTTCAAAACCCTCGCTGGACGAAAGCACGCGAGTCATAGGCGCAGACGCCGCCTGGGCCTCTGGCTTCACCGGTGCAGGCCAGTCCGTCGCCATTTTGGATACAGGCGTGGACAGCACTCATCCTTCGCTGAGCGGCAAGGTTGTTTCCGAAGGGTGCTTTTCAACAGACAACGGCGGCAGCCGCAGGTCGCTTTGCCCCGGTGGAGTTACCAATTCGACGGCGGCTGGTTCCGGCATCAATTGCACTGGAGTCGGTGGTTGCGATCACGGGACTCACGTTGCCGGTATTGCCGCAGGGCGCGCAGGCGTCAACGCCTCCGGTGACACGCTGACTGGCGTGGCCAGAGACGCGAATGTCATAGCCATTCAAGTCTTCACTCGATTCACCGAAGATTCGGATTGCGACGGAAACGCACCCTGCGTGAAGTCCGTGGTTTCGGATCAGATTTTGGGCTTGGAGCGCGTCCGTGATCTGGCCAACCTGATGAGCGGCGGCAACCCGGTTTTCAGAATCGCATCCGTAAACATGAGCCTGGGAGATGACAGCAACAACGCTTCAGCCTGCGATGGCGATTCACGAAAAACGGCGATTGATAACCTTCGCTCGCTTGGAATTGCCACAGTGATTGCGGCTGGCAACGAAGGCCACAGAGCCGGAATCGGCGTGCCTGCCTGCATTTCAACGGCGGTTAGCGTGGGATCAACGAACAAGGACGACACGGTTTCCAGCTTCTCGAACAACGCTGCAATTGTCAGCATATTAGCGCCGGGCGGTTCAATCGAATCGTCAATCCCTGGCGGAGGTTTTGGTTTCAAGAGCGGGACTTCGATGGCTGCGCCGCATGTCGCCGGAGCCTGGGCTGTTTTCAAGTCCGCGCCCGGTCACGGC
>JAGNMH010000467.1 GCA_017991275.1 Acidobacteriota bacterium | reverse complement strand
CCAACCTAAGGAGGAACAAATGAACTTAAAACGAAAAACAGGAGTCGCAATTTTGGCCTGGTGCCTTCTCCTTTCGACAAATGGCAATCATTCAACTGTCGTTGCCGCCGAAAATAGAAGTCATTCAATCGAACAGCAGCAAGACTTCGAACCTTCTCACATTTTCCCTGAAAAACAATTGTATGAAATCGAAGAAGGCGAAACCCTGGTCATCACATTCAACGTGATCTTTCCTGCGCTGAGTGGTGGATGCATTGAAACAGTTGCTTATGAAGCATTGCCGCCCAAACCCGGCTTTGTGACCGTCACTCAAACCTTCCAGAGAGAGTTTAAAAAGTTCGGCAACGTTGATCCCTACATTCATCAAATGGCATTGCTGGTTCTCTCCCCCCAACAGGGTGATGCCGGAAGGTACGAAATCAGAATTCAGGAAAAACTTTGCCCACAAAGCGCAGGCACAATTCTGCCGATCAACGTCCACGTAAAAAGGGTGAACTTCCGCCAGCGAAGGCAAGCACGCCTGAAAGTTAGGAGTGAAAGTACATTGCGTGACAAAACCAACTAACCCGTCTCAAGAAAATTCAAAAGCGCCTTTGATTTGTTGACTCATCGCTTATCGGCTCCTAAGATGCCAGCCGTTGGTGAATGTCTCTCACGGACAAGCAGTTTCTACAGAACTTGTCCTCTCGTTCGCCACCGATCTGCAACACGTTTATAACTAAGACAAGTCATCATCCTGCCGTCAGCACAAGTTGATCGGCATTCATGAATCATTTCGGAAGTGGCACTCCCCCCTGTTCGAGGTAATGTTTCAGAAGCCTCAAACACTTGCCGCCACACGTTCTTGTTGAAAACCGAGGCCACTATTCGTATCTAATTTGGATTAGGAAGGCTTGGAACGAAACGATAGTCGGTTCCGTCAACTTGACCGCCTAACATCAATTTAGGTTTCCACGCCAACCCTCTACAAAAGGAGTAACACGATGAATCGCACACACAGACGCACTCCCGCTTCACGGAAATTTCGGCTCAATACCAGAGCTTGCCTGCTGATTTCAGCAATCGTTTTTGCCTTGCTTGTCGGCTCGGCGTGGATGTTGAGAGGCGACACAACCTTGGCAGAAGCGGCGGCTCCCAATTTACATGAAACTGAAGAAGGTGAAGAAACACCATCAATCCAGGGGGACGAATCCACAACCAGCGCGCCGCCTGATCTCAGACAATATACGCGCGCATTGATCGCTCAAGACCGCATCCCGCGCCCAAACCTTGTTCCGACGATTACCGTCGTTGACACTGTGGTCAACAACACCAACGCGAATTTACAGAACACGGACACCTTTAACGACGGCGAACCGTCCATCGCCATCAACCCGCTCAACCCCAACGAAATTGTGATTACGGCCTTTTCCGGCAGTTGGGGAGCCAACTCGCCGATTTGGCATTCGACCGACGGCGGAACAACCTGGACGAAAGAATTTACCGTTCCTCAACCGCCAGGCGCTGGAAACGGCACAACTGGCTGTCCCTGTGATCAAGCAGTGGATTACGGACGCGGCAATCGTATGTCGGGCACATTCTTGTCTTTCACTCCAACTGACGTATACAGCGGAACCACCACCAATCCTGCCAGTTCCGCGGCCTGGGGCTGGCTGCTTTCAATGGGGGTAGCTCAACGGACAAACGCGGTCGCTCCGGGTAACACCGACCAACCCTGGTTGCTGGTGAACCGCGATCCGACCACGGCCAGTCAAGATAATGTTTATGTCGCTTATGACGATTTCACCGTCAGTCCGCGCGGAATGCGCGTCGCGGTCGCTTCGGGATCGAATCCGCCAAATTTCACAGTGGACAATCTGTCAGGTTTGGGGCCGACGGGAACCATTAACCCTGGTCACAGACTTGCCGTTGATCCCAACTCCGGCGCTGTGTACAGCTTGTTCCAACAACTGGTCGCAACGAATGGCGATGGCTCCAGAAGTATTAATTACATGCTCAACCGTTCAACGGACGCCGGAGCGACCTGGGGTTTGAATGGCAACCCAACTGGCATCATCGTGGCAACCGCCGACAGCAATCAGCCGACTCCGAAATTCGGAACGGTCAATGCCCTGCTGGGTGGCGTGCTGCACGCAACGGTAGACCCGACAACCGGAGACGTTTATTACGTTTATGGTAACCGCGACAGTGGAACCGGAAACAATCGGCTGGCTTTTCGCCGTCTGACCAACAATGGGATGGGCGGGCTGAACATCGGCGCGGAAGTCTTTCTGACAGGACAAGTTCAGGCAGCGCTGCCTTCAATCGCGGTTGCCGCCAACGGTGTAATCGGCGTGCTGTACGATACCTATGACGGAATGAACAGCGGCTTCCCGCAATTCACGGCGCATCTTTCGATCAGCGCCAACCAGGGAGCGTCATTCACAGATTATCCGCTGGAAATCTTTCTCTCTTCGGCTGCCGACAACGCCGATCCCAGACAGCGCGTGCTGGGTGATTACCAACAAATGAAAGCCGTTGGTAACGTACTGTTCGGAGTTTTCACCGGCAGCGGGGTTCCCTTTGGCAGAACGACCGCCAACCACGATCCAATCTTTTTCAAAGCCAATGTCGGGGCTTGCTCAATCGTTTGTCCGGCAAACATCACCGTCAGCAATGCCGCAAACCAGTGCGGAGCAAATGTCACCTATCCTGCTCCGACGGTTAACGGAGGATGCGGCGGAGTCACTTGCGCGCCGGCTTCCGGTACTTTCTTCCCGCTCGGATTGACGACTGTCACCTGCACAACGGTTGACGGCCCGAATTGCAGTTTCACGGTCAGAGTCAACGACACTCAACCACCCAGCATCACCTGTCCGGCAAACATCTTTGTCGGCACGACGGGAAACTCGGCAACGGTAAATTACCCCGCCCCGACGGTTAGCGACAATTGTCCGGGCGTAGGCGCTCCGACTTGCAGCCCAGCTTCGGGTTCTTCGTTTGCGGTTGGCGTCACAACGGTGACGTGTTCGGTCAATGACGCTGCCAACAACTCTGCTTCGTGCAACTTCCAGATCACCGTCAACAAAGTCACAGCAGCAGCCAACGACCCGCTGGCTTGCACCGGCCCTGGAAGCACAGTGACGGTAACGTTGAACATCACCAATAACGGCAACGTCAATCAAAACGTTGCTGATACTACAACCTTCACCAATCTTGTCGGCGTGCCCGGTTCCTGCACAACCAACGTTGGAGCTTGCAACGTGACGAATGCAGGAATGACGTTTAGCGGAACGCTGGCTCCCGGACAAACGGCTACGATTACCTATCTGACTCAGGTCAGCGATCTTGCCCCAACCGGCGCTCAGGTTTGTGCCAACAATTCCGTCACATTCAACGGAGGCCCGGCGCTGGTGTTTTCTGCTTGCCGCACCGTGACTTGCCCTCCTTTAGGCCCAGGCAATCTTTTCCCGGCTGGCTCGGAAACAAGCGATCAAAAGGCCGGTAGCGTGTTGATTTACAACATCTACACTTCGGGCGCGACCACCGGTAACACACAAAACACCAGGCTCAACATCACCAATGTTCATCCTGTGTTGCCCGCGTTTGTTCACCTATTTTTCGTGTCTGAGGGCTGTTCGGTGGCGGATAGCTACCTTTGCCTGACCGCGAATCAAACGTCTTCGTTCCTGGCTTCCGACCTGGACCCCGGAACGACTGGCTATGTGGTGGCGGTCGCGGTGGATCAACGCGGCTGTCCGCGCAACTTCAACTACCTGATTGGCGACGAGTATGTGAAGTTTACTTCCGGCCACGCGGCCAACCTTGGCGCTCAGGGTTTCGCGGCAATTCCTGGCGGATTGCCTCTTTGCGACGGCAACTCCGTCACTTCAACGATTGCGTTTGACGGTGTCAGTTACAACCGTGTTCCGCGAGTTTTGGCAGCGTCCAGCTTCGGTTCAAGGGCTGACGGAAACGACACAATGCTGATCCTGAATCGCATTGGAGGCAATCTGGGCATCGGGGCTTCGACGCTGGGCACGTTGTTTGGCATTTTGTACGACGATTCCGAAAACTCGCTGAGCTTTTCAGTGTCTGGAAACTGCCAGTTGCGTAATAGTTTATCGAACAACTTCCCGCGCACAGCGCCGCGCTTTGAAACTTTCATCCCTGCTGGCCGAACGGGTTGGCTGAAAGTTTTCAGCCAGCCGCCGACCGACATCGGCATTCTGGGTTCACAGATCAACTTCAACGCCAACGCCACCAGCTCGGCAGGAGCCTTCAATCAAGGGCACAACCTGCACGCGCTGACGATGTCGGCAACAAACACTTATGTCATCCCGGTCTTCCCGCCTAGCTGTTAAAGTTGAGGCAGACTGAATAATCAAAGCCGGATTGGTTGGCTCACTAAATTAGTGAGTCAGGCCAATCCGGCTTTTTTTTCAGGAACAACTCTGCCCAAACTTGTTGCTTTCGGTTGATATAGCTTCGGGCTATTATTCCCTCGATTCGACCCACCTTTCAGAATGCTAACGCTTTTCCAAGTCTTTCCCCGTTCTTGCAATCTCCGCCCCTTTTTCAACTTGAGGTAGAAGTTTCATGGTGCTCAAGAATTCTTTTAGGCAGTTTGCCTTCGCTCTCATTTTTTTCCTGACGACGGCTTTCCTTTCGCCGCATCACTGCATTCAGGTCAAGGCATTTCAAGTTTCACCAATTCCACCGCCGCCGGCTTCGCGCGCAGATCGTTTTGGGGTCTACAACTGGAACATCAATGACGCGGCGATGCCTGCGGCAAGCAATCAACTCAATTGGGGAGCCGACTTGGTTGGAGGCTTGGGCACGCGAACGATTCGCATTGCACTGGCTACGCGAGATGATTACAGGCTGGGACTGTCGGGCAATCTGGATTTGGTGCAGCTGGCTCAGCACCCGGCTTACGATCGAGTGCTAAAAGATGCGCGGTTTCAGACGGTGATGCTGACAACTTATTCGCGGGGAGCGATGGCCAGCAATTGGGCGGACGGTTACACGCAAACCGAATACGACACCGAACGCGACGAGATCAGGCGGCTTGGCGAATACCTGCTCGGCAATCCGGCCTTCGCTGGAAAGTCCTTCATCCTGCTGAATTGGGAAGGCGACAATGCGATGTATTTGTGGG
>JAGNMH010000466.1 GCA_017991275.1 Acidobacteriota bacterium | reverse complement strand
AGCCAGTGTTTCATTCGTGCCAGCCATCACCGTCCGCTGGTTCTGATTCTGGACGACGTGCAATGGGCGGACGCCGCCAGCCGCGAAGTCATCGGTTACCTGATGCGAAGTTTGCAAAGCGAACCGCTGATGATCCTCTGTCTTGCGCGAGCGGAATCCTTAAACGACCGGGAAAACGGGTTCGCCGAATGGCTGAAACAACTGGCCGGTTATGGCAGTTACACCACGCTGACATTGAAACCTTTGGACGAAACTGCCAGCCGCGCTGCCATCGAAGCCGTCTTTGGTCAGGCCGTCACAGTGCCGCCAGCCGAAATGAAAACCTTGCATCGAATCACCGGTGGCAATCCTTATTTCCTGATTGAAATGTTGCGTTTGTTGGTGGCCGAACGAGCGGTCAGCTTCACTTCCCAACCGGAGCCGCATTGGCAATGGGACGGCATAAAGGAATTGTCTTTGCCAGTCACAATCGTCATGGCTGCACAGGCAAAGCTGGATCGTTTGCCCGATGAAGTCCGCGAGATGGCCGAATCCGCTGCTGTCATTGGCGAAGAATTCCGCATCGAAACCTTGGCCAGGATAACCGGCCGCAATGAAGATCAAATCGAACGACTGTTGATGGAAGGCGTGCGACGCGGAGTTTTGTCAGAACGCGGCGTGACCGGCGACAACGACGCGCGCTTTTACCACAACACTCTGCGCCGCGTTTTATACGAATCCATACCGCAACGTCGCCGCAAACGACTTCACCTGGCGACGGCTCAAGCAATCGAAAGCATTTATCTAACCGAATTTGACCGAGTCGCTGACGCCATCAGCGCGCATTACGAAGCAGCCGAAAACCCAGAACGCGCTTTTGAATGGGGCATTCGCGCCTGGCAGGCGGCCAGCAGCCGTTTGTCCTGGGACGAAGCGATGACCTGTATCGAACGCGCCGAACGCGCCACCGAATCCATGTTGCAAAGCAGGGGGGCGCAAAGCAGCGGTAAAAATCTGGCTCCGGTTGAACAGTTAAAACTACTGTTTGCACTGGGCGAAACCAACTTCGCCGTCGGCAACCTGAAGGAGTCAGACCGGTTTTACGGCGAAGCAATTAAACTGGCCCGCGGTGTAGGAGACCGCACAAGTATGGCCACGGCCTTGTTGCAACAGGGTCAGACCAGAATGAGCCTGAGCCTTTACAGCGAAGCAATTGCCGTCACCAAAAAAGCGCTGGAAGTTTATCGCCTGATGGACGATCACGAAGGAGCGGCGCTGGCGATCCTTCAACTTGGCGGCGTTGAAGTGAAACTGGGAAATTACGAGCAGGCAGTTGCGCTGGCTCAACAATCGTTGCAAAACGCCGCGCTCAACAGTCAGGTGGCCGCCATTGCTTTCGGCTTGCTGGGCTGGGCGCGCGCGCTGCAAGGCCATTTCACCGAAGGCGTGCCGCTGCTGGAACGCGCCGTGGATTACCTGTCGAACATCGGCGACGTTCAACGACGAGTGCTGTTGTTGCGCCGAAGCCATTGGGCAGAACTGAGTCGCGGGCGTTACGAAACCGCCATCGAAATGGCTCTGCGAGCGCGCGACGACGCCCAAAGGCTGGGCGATGCCAACGGCGAAGCCAAAATGGACATGGGCATAGGGCAGGCACGCATCGCCCAGGGGTTGCACGACGAAGGCATCGCCTTGCTGAAACGCGCTCAGGAAAAGTTGCGAATCGCAGGCGCCGCACACGGCGAAGCCGAAACTTACTGGTTGCTTGGCCGCGCTCATTGCGAAATTGGCAAGCTGGATGAATCGCGCAAGCTGCTGACCAGAGCCTACGAAATGATTCTGGAAATCGGCGACCGCGATGACGAATTCCGCGTGATGACCGATCTGGCCAGACTTTCTTTGGCCGAAGGCGACGCAGCTTCGGCATTGCAGTTTGCCGAAAGCGCCTCCGCCATCGCCGAAGAATTGAACAACAGAGACTGGCTGGGAGCGATCCTGACGGAACAAGCCGCCGCATTGCTGGCTGCCGGGCAACACGAACAGGCACTGGAAATCATCGAACGCGCTTTGAAATTGCTGGAAGAAACCGAATCGGGCGAACGCTGGCGGGCTTATTGGACAAAGGCGCAAATTCTGGAAGCTCAAAAATCGCCTGAAGCACTGGCTGCGCTGAGTGAGACCGTCGCGTTGCTGGACAACATTCGCCAGCAAGTCGCTCAAGACCAATCGCGATTTTCCGCAATCACTCGCGCGCGCCAAGCTCCGGCGACAGAACTTCATGCAATACTTTTGAAAGCAGGCCAAACCGACAAGGCTCAACAAATCGCACAAAGTTGGGTGCTGTAAAGCCCGGGTACGCCCAGCTTCCAGCAGCCTCCCCGCGAATACCTTGCGGAGCGCGCTTCGGCATCTTCCGCCAGCGCCGAATTGACCTGGCTTTTGGTTTGTTGCCAGCGTTCAGGTGTCACAGTTGCCTGCTCCATTTCTAACGGTGCATTGCTTATTGGAACATGCTAAATTGGCCGTAACTTACAAGTTTCGAGGTAAATCATGGTCGGTACTATCGCTTTCCAAATTGAGATTGACGCCGAAGGGCGGGCATGGATCGCGGACGCCAACACCAAAGTGAGCGAGATCGTTCTCGACAAACTCGCCTGGGGCTGGAGTCCCGAAGAAATGTGCCTGCAACACCCTCAACTTTCGCTGGCGCAAATTCACGCCGCCTTGTCTTACTATTACAGTCATCAGGCTGATCTGGATGCCGAAATTGCCGACCAGATGCGCGAGTATGAAACGTTGCGCGCACAAGCCAACAGCTCACCCATGCGGCAAAAATTGCGTGCCCTTGGCAAATTACAATGAAGGTCCGCTTTTATTTCGATGTACATGTTCCTTACGCCATTACGTTCGGATTGCGGGTGCGCGGCGTAGATGGATTGACGGCACAGGAAGACGGCACAAACGAATTGGCCGATGACCTGCTACTTGACCGTGCAACTGCACTGGGCCGCGTGCTTTTCAGTCAGGACAAAGACCTCTTGCGCGAAGCTCAAAAACGACAACAAAACGGCAACTCTTTCGCCTGAGTCCTCTATGCACCACAACTCGGACTTGCCATTGGCCTGTGCATTGCTGATCTGGAATTGATCGCGCAATGCACTGAGCCTGATGAATGGCGTGATCGTCTGGACGACCTGCCGCTGAAATAGCTTCGATCATTCTTCCAGCAGCTTCCCCGCGAACACCTTCTGCCCACCCAACGACGTGTAGAAGGCATAAACTGCCAACGCCAACACCACGGCAACCATCGCCAGTGACGTGCCACCGTACCAGACGGAGAAGTCTGTCGTAATTTCACGAACTTGAAATGATACAAACATACCGCTTGCCAGAGCGAGCAAGCCGTAACGCAACATCACAACGATAAACAAGATTGCTGTGACCGTGCCGGCTAGCAAGCTGATTGTTCTGGAGACGTTGCCAAATGCACTTGGAAAAATCCAAATCAAGTACCAGATGATTGCCGCCAACCATTGCCGTCGGGTGAGCGCGCGCAGCAAAAGAAACAGGAAAAAGAAAAACAGTGGCTGGAGAAGTGAAAAGATCAAATTTTGCAGGATGCCGTCAGCGAGTAGCTTTCTCGCCTCAGACGTAAGCAATAAGCCCAAACCGCCCTGTGGATGAATAGCGTAAAGACGGGCTAAGCCGAGGCTCCACAGCAGACTGATCAGGGCAAGACTGACACCATAACAAACGCCAATGAGTAAATCGCGTCCGACCAGTGGGTCGCGCAGGTTGCCACTGAGCAATCGCCCCCATGAGATGAGCTTATCGGGCCAACGCCGCCGGGCATAAGGCTCAAGCGATAGATAAAACAACCAGAGCACGCCGCCCGCCAACAAAGCCTGTCCATTGGCGATCAGCAGGAAGTTATAAAACTCATCAACAAAAACCGGCGTGTGATCCGCGCCGACCGCCCAGGCCAGCATCATGACTGAATAACCGAACGCCGCCAGCCTGAACGCTCCACGGCGATCTCCGCGTCCCAAACTGATATTGCGCCGAGCCAGCATTGCCGCCCCGATTAAACAAACAAGAATTATGCTCAGGGCAAATATCATGGCAATGCGTTCAGCATTTGTTTCCGGTCTCGCTTGCATTCTTGAAGGCAACGTCCACGGCCAGATAAGCTCAAAATGAACCGGCTTGCCACGCCACGCGGCGGCCTCGACGCGCAATGGGATTTCCGGCAGATCGGGATGCGTTCCTGTCCAGGCTGCTCGCACGTCGTTTGTCGCCAATGATGTCCATTGCGGTTCCGTTGGCGTAAAGCGCGCCAAATCGAGGCCGGCGGCTGTGAAGATGGCGGGCCAGTCAGGGGGAGGCGTTTCGCGGGACTCATCCCTCTGCGGCGGTATAGCTCTGAACCTGATCAAACGCCCCTGCGCATCCAGTGCAACATTCACCATGCCGGAAACGATCATCGGCGGATCGTCCACAGTGACCCACCCACCATGGCGAGCCACTTGTGCGTTCAGGTAGCGCGGGCTTTGGCGATACCAAAAGTTAAAAGCAGAGGGCTGGCTCTTTGTGAACAACTCCCAGCGGCGGCTCGGCTCAAACTTTTGTTCGACGTAATTGAAGTAAAGAGGATCGGAGGAATAGCCTGAAGCGTAATCAGCGGGTGGATCGTAATAACCGAGACGTTGGATGATTTCACGAGCCTTGTGTGCCAAAGCATCAGGCGAATTCTCGCGCAAGACAATCTGCGAGATATTCACTTTTCTTTCCAGAAGCGCTGCGAGGATGAGTCCCGCAATGACAGCAGTCAGACAGGCCACCGCATACGCAGGCTTCATCCCCGTCTTTGATCCTGCTGCCGCGACCATTTCCGGTGAAGGCGTCTCGCCCATCGCCAGCGCCGCCGCCAACGGATCACCGCCAGGCAAGGCGTCAGCGACTTGTTTGGCCGAAGCCAGCCGTCGGCTAGGGTCTTTTTCCAAACAGCGCAGGATCACACGCTCCACCAGCGGATCAATGTCTTTCACCCAGTTCGATGGATTGGTCGGCGAACTGCTCTCGTGCATCTTTTGCAATTCAGCTAGCGAACCCGCTTCAAAGACGCGCTTGCCGGTGAAGATTTCATACAGCACCAAGCCCAGCGCATAGATGTCGCTCTTCGTCG
>JAGNMH010000465.1 GCA_017991275.1 Acidobacteriota bacterium | reverse complement strand
GATGATGCGCTCGTGCAGCAGATGATCGAAGAGTTCTTCACGGTTCAAGGCGTTCAATCGTGCGTCAGCTTTCTGGCCGGAGTTGTGTTCGTAAATTCGCAGCAGGTCGGCGTGCGAAATAGCTTCGTTGGTTTTGATCGAATCCAGATAACCTGCGTCCAGCAGGCTGCGGTTGGCGTCGTCTTCGTTTTCAAAATACAAAACCATGGCCAGTTTCGTGTCGAATTCATCAAGCTGAGCGTCGGGCATTCCGCTGATTTTGACCACAGCAGAATCGAAGAAATTGCTGGTCAGAACGTCAACTCCGCTGAAGGCTCTGCGCGGTTTGCTAAGAATGATCGGGTTGTCCTGGACGCCGTCGGCTGACAAGTTCGTCGTGTCAGCCAGCCTGGTTTGCCAGGTCGAACCTGTGACCGTCGCCGCGCTCAAAGCCATCGGCACGTCGTTTCGCGTCAGTTCATACATCACGGTTTCCATTCCGCGAATCTGCCCGGAGCAGCATTGCTGAGCCAGTTCAAAAATCGTTCGGCCTTGAGTCAGGCTGTAATTGAACAGGTCTGGAATAGCCGCCGCTCGCCGAATGCGGTCGTAATCCCAGATGGAAAAATCCACTCCGGCGTGAATAAAGGCCGAAACAATATGCATCATCAAATTCGTTGAACCGCCAGTAGTCGAATGTATGCGGACGCAGTTTTCGATGTTGGCTTTGACGACGGCTGAAACCGAGTATTCAGGTTCGTTGCAGATGGCGAACAGAGCGTCCACGGCCAGATTGACCTGTTCCTGATTGGGAGGTTCGGCCAGCAATTCCAGCGAAGGATGAACCAGGCCGAGCGCGGCGACTACGTGACGGGAAGAGTTGCCGGTTCCGTTGAACGCGCAGATGCCGCCTTTGCCGTCACAGGTGGAAACCGCCAGCCGTTTTTCAAAGGCTTTGTGTTCGTCGTGAGTGACGATTCCGGCGGCGACGGCGCGGGTGAAAACTCCCTGAAACTGAGTGTTCGTCGTGCATTGCAGCACGTAAGCCAGTCCGTCTCGAACGTCGTCGGCGATTTCCTGATTGCCGAGCGATTCGGCTTTTTGGGCTACGGCTTCGATGTCTGCGCGCAAATCGTCCGGGAAGGTTCCGCCTTTCAGCACGTGCGCCGGAGCAAATGTCGCAAACACAGGCGCATCACCTCGCGCTCGGCGTGTGACATCCAGAGCGGCCAGAGCGGCGACGGCAGCCATTGGCTGTTTGTCGCAGCCTTGGATGACAAAAGCTCCGTGGTAGCTCTGAGCTTCCATCTGGTTGACGATCATCGTGGTCATCGCATTGCGCGATTCCAATGAATAACACATCCCGACGTTCGATTGAGCCGTGCCGTCGCACAGCACAGGAGTTGAAAATGCGAAAGGAACTCCGCCGTTTTGCCAGATACGAATCGCCGCGCGAGCCGTCGTTTCGGGATCCATGATGTGCGCTGGATGGTCTGGCGAACCGCCAATGACCGCTATGCGAGGGGCGTTGTTTTCCAGTCGGTCGTAAATGGCTTCCAGCGAATAATCCAGATCACGGACGCCTAACAGGGCGCGACTGCGGTCAAGAATGGCCGCGACGGTGATGGGTTCGTTGGCTTTTCCCTGAACTTCGCGACTGTAGGGGTTATCGCCGCGCGTGATGCGAACAAAGTTGCTCAAAACAGGTCTCCTGATTGTGATTGGTGATTTGGTTGCAAGCCAGAGCGATAAGCTAAGGGATAGGGCGATTGGAGTCAAAACTGCCAGTTCAAAAATTTATTGAAACTGCTTTTTTGAAGGCTTCGTCTTTCTGGACGTGAAGACAATCTGGTATTCAGCTTTTGGTCGTCTTCACAAATCGAATGACAGAAGCAGAAACTATAAAAATAATCCGCAACCCTCGAACTATTTAAGAGAAGGAATTGAGGAGACACGAGAAAATATGATTAACCGAACAAAGCAGAACTTATTTACGATTGTGGCGACGTTGTTGATGACATTGTTGCTGACTTCCGTCAGCTTCGCTCAGAACTCAACTGTGCGCGGGCAAGTGGCTGACGAACTAAAAGCCGTTATCCCGAACGCCGAAATCACCCTGACTGGCAAAGACGGAAAACAGCGAAAAGCGAAAAGCGGCGGAGCAGGTGAATTTTCAATTCCCAACGTTCCCCCCGGCGAATACACATTAACCGCCACATATCCAAGTTTTCAGCCGGTCATCATTAACAATCTGAAAGTACCCACGGAGCAACCTTCACTGACGGTTACAATGTTGGTTGGAGCACTTACCGAAATCACTACTGATGTATCGGCCAACACCATCGGCGTTTCGACCAATCCCGACGAAAACATGAACGCAACGGTGCTGACCGAAGAATTCATACAATCCCTGCCTGACAACGAAGACGATCTGCGGGAATACCTGAACAATCTGGTTGGCCCCTCAGGCGCAGGCGGCAACGGCAACGGGGCTGACATTATTGTGGACGGTTTCAGCGGCGGACGATTGCCCTCCAAGGAATCCATACTCCAGATCAGGGTCAACCAAAGCCCTTATTCGGCTGAATTTTCCAACCCTGGTTTTAACCGCATCGAAATCATCACCAAACCCGGCAACGACCGTTGGCGCGGCAGCGGCGGATGGGGTTATCGGAACTCGGCTCTGGACGCGCGCAATGCTTTTGCATTGGTCAAACCGGATCAGATGACCAACCGCTTCAACTTCAATTTCGGCGGCCCGATCATCAAAAAGAAAATGTCCGCGACGTTGTTTGCCGACCGCAATATGACCGACGGTAGCAACAACACTTACGCGAAGACCCTGGACGGCGACTTTTTTGCCAACGTGCCGATTGAATCGCGCACTACTTCTATTGGCGTCAGAGCGGATTATCTGCTCAACGACAGAAACACCCTGAACACAAATTACAGCTATCGCCAGACTGATTCTATGAATCAGGAATTTGCCGTGCGTGGCGGCGGTGGTTTCGGCGGCGGCGGTTTCGGCGGCGGCGGCGGTGGTTTCGGCGGCGGCGGCGGTGCATTTGGCGGCGGAGGCGGTGGTGGAACCACCAGCAACTTGTTGCCGGAGCGCGGATCGAACCGCACTTCCAACGGTCACAACATCCGACTTTCAGAAACCTGGATCATCAGTTCAAAGATGATCCATGAAGCGCGCTTTCAATTTTCACGTGACACGTCAGACCAAAAAGCTTTGTTTCCTGGCGTGTCCATCACAGTTCTGGACGCTTTCAGCGGCGGCGGCTCAACTTGCTGTCCGAATTCTACCAAGACAACACAGATTGAGTATCAGGATTACCTGACATACACCAGCAAAGGCGCGAAGCACACAATCAAAGGTGGGGTGCAGTTCGACCGCGAAAGCTTCGATGATTTAAGCGGCAGCAACTTCAATGGTTCGTTCACTTTTTCGTCGCTGGATCAATATCGTTTGGCGTTGGTAGACCCGACTCTTCCGGCTGCTCGTGCGGTTCAGTTCACCATCAATCAGGGCGACCCGGCGCTGGGTTACAGCATGTTCCGCGGTTCGTGGTTTGTTGGCGACGACTGGCGTATCAAACCCAGATTGACGGTTTCCTTCGGTCTGCGTGACGAGTTTCAAACCCATTTGCAGGACAAGGTCAATCTGGCCCCGCGTTTCGGTATTGCGTGGTCACCGTTCAAAAGCGGCAAGACGACAATTCGAGGCGGTGGTGGATTCTTCTTCGAACGATTGAGAAACAACAGCTTTGAAAACTCGATTCGTTACGGCGGGGGAGCCGCTTTGCAGCAGAGTTTTCTGGTTCGTAATGCAATCTTTGCCAAAACTGCTGCAGAGGCGCTTCAACTCAACGCAGCCCAGTTGACTTCGTCGCAGAGCACTACGCTGCGTCCGCTGGACCCCAATCTTTTGTCACCCTATGACATCAATTCCAGCATTGCGGTTGAACAGCAGTTACCCAAAGGCTTAATTGCTTCAGTAACTTACCAGTACACGCGCGGCATTCACCAATTCCGCACGCGGAATATCAACGCGCCGTATGCCGACCCGGCGAACCCGGGGCAGTTCATTCGACCAATTCCGACAGCAGGTCAGATTTATCAGTATGAATCTTCAGCGCTGAACACCAGCAATCAGGTTCGTTTCAACGTCAACCGTCGAATGGGACGCGCGTTGATGTTTGGTGGGTATTCGCTCTCTTGGATTCGGTCAAACGGCGAAGGCTCGCCTTCGGACAATTACAACCTGACTTCCGAGTGGGGGCGTTCTGCTGCTGATCGCCGGCACAGCTTGTTTAGCGGAAATAACTTCACTCTGCCCAAAGGCTTCCGAATGGGAATGATGATCAATGCCTCATCCGGTTCGCCGTTCAACATTCTTACTGGTTTGGACGACAACCGTGATGGTTCGATCACAGACCGTCCTATTGGTTTGGATGGCAAACCCATTCAACGTAACTCTGATCTGTCGCCCAGCTTGTACGGAACGGCTCAGTTCAACCGATTGATCTGTCCTCCGGGAAAGACCTGCGCCACAGTCGCCGACCGAGTTATTTTGGGGGACTGGCTGAAACAGGCTTACCCGAATGGTGTTACGGCTCAAGGCCCTGGCAATTTCCAGGTCTCAATGGACATCAGCAAGACCTTTGGTTTCGGCAAATCCAGCAACAATAACAACGCTCAAAGCCAAGGTGGCCCTGGCGGTGGTGGCGGACGTGGCGGCGGTGGTTTTGGTGGCCCCGGTGGCGGCGGACGTGGCGGCGGTGGATTCGGCGGTCCTGGTGGATTCGGCGGTTTCGGCGGCAATGAAGGTTCGCGCTACAGCCTGACCATTCAGCTTCGCGTCACCAACGTTTTCAATCGAGTCAACTTTGGCAATTACAGCGGCACGCTCGGCTCGGCTTTCTTCGGAATTCCCAGCAGCGCTGGTGCGGCTCGCGGAGTTGATATGAACCTGAGATTTAACTTTTAAGACTTCTGCTTCATTCGGCTAAAGTCCATTTGGCCACGAAGTCCGGCGGGATGAAAATCCGGCCTGGCTTCGTGGCCTTTTTTGTTTATCATCACAATTGGTGATTGGTGATTGGTGATTGGTGATTGGTGCTTGGTGATTGGTGATTGGTGGTTGGTGGTTGGTTTTCTATCATTCATCTCAAAGAGGAAGGAGCATATG
>JAGNMH010000463.1 GCA_017991275.1 Acidobacteriota bacterium | reverse complement strand
GGATGAGGCAGGGGAGAGTCCAGAGGCGTAGGCGTCCCGCTGCATCTTCGTCAACCCAATCCATTCACACCTGCCATGCGCTGCGCCCCGGCATAGCCCAGAAACCATCCTGGAACTCCGGCTCGAATAAAGATTCAACGAAATCACTGGAATGGCCAAGCGAGCCTTTTGTCTGAGAGAAAAGCTCTCCATAACTTATCTCTGGATCACGAGTCGGATTTTTCCGGTAAATGTCGTACAAGTGAAGCAAGATGTTCCTGCTGAGATACTTCATAGATCAGTCTCCCTGTCGTCGTTCACAATGACTAATGCTGCGAATGCGAATTGCAGGCAAAACAGTTCGCATTCGCGGCACTCTTCCAACCGATCCTTACTTCCTGTCGGCTGTTTTGGCGCAGCCGAAGTTTAGCAATATCCACTGATTAGGAAAAGTTTTTGTCAAACAGATTTCACTTCTGAATTCTGACCTCTTCTCAACACGCCAAATGCCAGCAGTCCTCCGACGATCATCCCAATTAAATCACACTGCAAATCATTCGGCGTGTCGTAAGCTCCGTGAATTCGCATGCCGGGTTGAGGCCACATGTATCTGTCGTCCCAGTATTCGATGACCTCGTAAAAACCAGAAATCGTAAACATCGTCGTAATTGCAAAAAAAGTCACCACCCAAAGCGGCAGCCTGTAACCGAATCGCTTCAAGCCTTCGTTGAGCAGCCAGACAATCACCGGGGCGGTCAGAGCCGGAATCACCGTGTGCGTGATTTCGTCGTACTGGATGTACTGGTATTTCGTGCTGTACCAATTGAACAAATTGCCAAGTCCGTCCAGCGCCACCGAAGCGTAAACCAGCGCCAGCATCACAATCGGAATCTTCACGTCGAACCGCTGTTTGACGTAAAAGTAAATCGCGCCCAACCAGGCCACGCAGATCGGCGTGCTGAACCAGATGCGCAAGTACGCCATGCGAAGCAGAAAAACTGCTCCCCACAGCAGCAAACCAGCGATGATGACGCCGTCAATCAGCGTGAACGAATGCGATGTTCGAGTTTCTGTTTGGGTGGGGCGAGAGATGACCTGGCTCATGAATTCCTCCGTTTTAAGATGATGATTGATAGTAAAACTGCGAATGAAAGGATGGTGATCCAATTGCTGACGCGGCGAATCGGCGTCGAACGAAATTCCAGCGTGACGCGATGCTCGCCCGCTGGCAGATTCACAAGAATGTTTTTGACCGAACCTTCATTGATCGGCGCAAGTTTGCCGTCAATCGTCGCCGTCCATCCGGCAAAGTTCCGAGTTCGAAATTGAAGCTGATCGTTTTCGCTGAGACCGACGCGAAGCCGACGAAATTCAGGCGTCCAGCGTTCGACTACAATTGAACCTTTGCCGGCGGCAAGCTGAACAGGCGGCATAACCGGATTTTCGCGCGGGCTGCCCGCTGGCAAAGTGGCATAGTTGTAATGCTGCAAATTCGGCTCGAACGATTGAGCGCGCCACATCGGCCAAGCGACGTAATATCCGCTCATCGCCAACACGCCAAACAGTACGACTAAGGCAACTACCCTCCGCCAATCCGCAATCCGCAATCCGCAATCCGCAATTCCGCCCGCCAGCATCGCCATCGCAAAACTGGTCAGGGTCAGCATCCGCCACGAATAAACTCCAATTTCGATCTTTGGAATCAGCCGTCCAATCGGAGCCGAATACTTCGTCATCAAAAAGCTGGCCAGCAATCCGGCGGCAATCCACAACCAGACGCGAGCGTTTAGAGTACCGGCTTTAGCCGGAAGGCCTGCGGCCTCTTTCGCCTGAAGGCGGTACTCTGAACACCTTCCGTCGGCAGTTCGCCTTTTCCACAAAGCCAGACTCAAGGTCAAAATCGCCGCCAGATTGAAAACCCAGATTCGATCCAACCTGACAAAAAACGGATTGCCGACGCGGTCATAAACTGTTTGCGAATAATCGAAGACATAGCTGGCGTGATACGGCCAAACACGCTGGACGTCGTCGCCGTTGACCAATTGCTGTTCGACAATCGCCGGATAAAAATAAGCCGCCGCCAACATTGAACCAAATACGAGCGCAACGACAATAACCCCCAACTCGCGCCACTTCCCTGCCCTGATCGCCAAAACCGCCAGACACAAACCGAATACCAACAAAAATTGATAAGCAGTCGGCGGATGCGTCCACAGAAAAGCTCCGAAGCTGGCGGCCAATCCTGCAAAACTTGTAAGCCGACTCTGTGCTGCCTCTGAGTTCTCCGCGCTTCTGTGATGAACCAACCTCTCGGCAACCAGCTTTTCGGCAAACAATAGGCACAAAGGAATCCAAACAAAGCTGGTGAATTCTGAAATGGCTCCGCGCTGATACTGGTTCAGCAAGTGATAAGGCGCGAAAACATAAACCGCGGCTGCCACAAGTGAAGCTCCACGCGAAAGCGATTGCCGAGCGTAAACAAAAATAGCCGCCGCCGAAGCCAGCATCGTCAACCAGTAAAATCCAGCCCAGGCTGTCCACCAGTCGCGCGCGACGAAGTAGACAGCCGAAGTCAGGTAATAAACTCCCGGCGGATAAAAGCTGGTCGTAGGCGCTCCGTAACCGTGAGTGTTTTCGTCCCAACGCGGATAGGCGATGCCAGCGGAAAGGCTCTGCCAGAAAGCATTCATCTGGTTGTAATGCATCCACGAATCATGCGTGACCGGCATTGCTCCACCGCAGCATCCGATTTTTTGATCTTCGCCGATGACAAAAAAAGGCAGCACAGCGACTGAAATCATGACGATCAACGCCAACGCAATCGCCAGCTTCGCTTTCCAGATAGAGTTTTTAGGTTCAAGAACAATGGTTGATTTCATTAGTTGCAGATTCTGTCACACAGGATTCAGTCAGCAAAGAATTCAGCAAGCGTTGTGCCGCGGGGTACGCATCGCTTCCAGCGTGCGGACGTGACCAAAGACGCAGTCATCCGTCAGGAAGTAGTTTGCCGCCGAGACCGCGAGCCGGAGCATCGCGTACCCATACCCGACACTTGAAAGCTTTCGCCGACACTGGAAACCTTGTGCTAAATTACTGCTGCATTTCTAACTTCACTCAACTCAGAGGAAAAAATCATGGACGCATTTCGTGAAAGCATGCTGCAACTGATCACTCATACATCAACCAATTTGCCGCCAGACGTTCGTCGGGCGATGGCTCGCGCAATGGGCGAAGAGCAAGGCGGGCGCTCGCTGCAAGCTTTGAACGTCATCGCCACCAACATTGACATGGCCACCGACAACGAAGGCCCGATTTGCCAGGACACCGGATGGCCAACGTTTGAGGTCAAAACTCCAGTCGGCGCAAACCAGATTGCGATGAAACAGCAAATCCGCGAAGCCGTTGCCGAAGCCACCAAACGCGGCAAGCTGCGAACGAACTCCGTCAATTCACTGACGGGCGAAAATGCCAGCGACAATCTTGGGCCTGGGACGCCAACCATGCACTTCGAGCAATGGGAAAGCGATGAAATCGAAGTAAAGCTGATTTTGAAAGGCGGCGGTTGCGAAAACAAAAACATTCAGTACTCGCTGCCGATGGAAATCCCGCATCTGGGCAAAGCCGGACGCGACCTGGATGGCGTTCGCAAATGTTTGCTCCATGCCGTCTGGCAGGCTCAAGGACAAGGATGCAGCGCCGGAGCCATTGGCGTTTGCATCGGCGGCGACCGCGCTCAGGGTTATGTCAAAGCCAAGGAACAACTCTTCCGTTTGCTGGACGACACCAACGAGATTCCAGAGTTGGCCAAACTGGAAGATTACATCGTGCAGACTTCAAACACGCTCGGCATCGGCACGATGGGATTCGGCGGCGGAGTAACTTTGATCGGTTGCAAGATCGGCGTGCTTAATCGGTTGCCAGCCAGCTTCTTTGTTTCCGTGGCTTATGACTGCTGGGCATTTCGTCGGCTGGGAGTTGTGCTAGACGCCACGACTGGCGAAATCAAACGCTGGCTTTACCGGGACGAAACACAACCGGATATCAAAATGGCGCAAGGCGGCGGTTTCGTCACAACCGGCAAAGAAAAAATCCTGCGCGCTCCGATCACCGAAGAACAAATCCGCGAACTGAAAGTCGGCGATGTCGTACTGGTCAACGGTGATATGTACACAGGCCGCGACGCAGTTCACGCTCATCTGATGAAAAACGATCCGCCGGTTGATCTGAACGGTTCGGTGCTTTACCACTGCGGCCCGGTAGTTTTGAAAGACGGCGACAAGTACAAAATCAAAGCCGCTGGCCCGACCACCAGCATCCGCGAAGAACCGTATCAGGGCGAAATCATCAAACGCTACGGCATTCGCGCTGTAATGGGCAAAGGCGGAATGGGCGCGAAAACTCTGGCCGCGATGAAAGAACACGGCGCGGTTTACCTGAACGCCATCGGCGGCGCGGCCCAGTATTACGCCAAATCCATCAACGAAGTCCTGGACGTGAACCTGCTGGAGTTCGGCATCCCTGAAGCCATGTGGCATCTGAGCGTGACAGACTTCCCGGCGATTGTGACGATGGATGCTCACGGCAATTCGCTGCACGCCGATGTCGAAAAAGCTTCGGCAGCGGTGTTGGCGACGTTGAGCGCACCAGTTTTCTAAACTCAGACTTCAATCACCTCCTCGGAGAAACTAATGAAACGATTATTCTCGAACTATCTCGCGGCTGGTCTTCTGCTTGTTGCCCTGTCGTTTCAGGCAGCAGCTCAAGCTCCGGCCAACGGCAACGCTCTGACTTCAGCAATCAATCAGGAGTTGGAGAAAACCTTCAAGTCCAACGAACCCGGCGCGGCGGTCATCGCCGTCAAAGACGGACAGGTCGTCTTTCGCAAAGGCTACGGCATGGCCAACTTGGAACTCGGGGTGGCAATTGAGCCGGACATGATTTTTCGTATCGGTTCCGTCACCAAACAGTTCACGGCAGTTTCGATTCTGATGTTGATGGAACAGGGCAAGCTAAGCCTTTCGGACGAAATCACCAAGTTCCTGCCCGATTACCCGACGCAAGGTCACAAGATCACCATCGAACATTTGCTGACGCACACTTCCGGCATCAAAAGCTACACCAGCTTGCCCGAATGGTTGCCGCTCTGGCGCAAAGACATGACGATGAAAGAGCTGATTGACCTGTTCAAAAACAAACCG